>JBBWZU010000117.1:0-9767 GCA_039649225.1 Hyphomicrobiales bacterium
CAATGTCGAGCAGAGCTATTGGATTGCGCGCCCGTCCAAACGGAAGCCGACGAACCAGAGCAGAAAGATCATGAACTGGTTGCGATCACGCGCGACAGAAGAGCGTGACTGGCTCGACCGCCATCAGGATGCGTAGTCGTCCGCTTCCTGGGGGACAACCGTCCGTCAATCGCGAAAGCTGCCGTAAGGCAGCAACGGGTCATTCGCCGAAAAGCTCACGGCGAGCCCATCGCTGCTGTACCCATAAGTCACGGCCTGACTGACTGTCTGCTGCGGTTCCGATACTTCCCCGCGCAGGGGCATCAACGACAACCTCGCTGACAAAGCCTGGAAGCTTGTCGTCCCCGTCTGGAGGTTCGGCGGTCCTCGGCGATGTTCTGCGACCCGTGACAAAACCGCAAGATCGGTCGAGCGTGTCATGTCTGCGTGCGCTTAGCTGGTGTTGCCACGGAAGACAGAACGATGAAGGCGGCGCTTCAAAACTACCATGCCCGGATGCAGCGCGTGCTGGATCACATAGACCGGCATCTGGACGACGATCTGGACCTGGACGCGCTGAGCAGCGTCGCAGCCTACTCGAAATATCATTTCCACCGGCAGTTCACGGCGATCTTCGGGCTGTCCGTGCATCGCTATATCCAGCTCGCCCGCATGAAGCGCGCTTCATACCAGTTAGCCTACAGGGATGCCCAAAGTGTCACGGACATAGCGATGGATGCCGGTTACGATGCACCGGACGCCTTCGCCCGTGCTTTTCGGCAACGGTTCGGGCAATCGCCTTCGTCGTTCCGCAAGTCTCCCGACTGGGAGCCGTGGCTTGCGGCCTTCGGGCCTCTCGACAACGCGAGGAGCAAGCTCATGCAGAAGATTTTTACCACTGACGATGTGACGATTCGCGATGTGGCCCCGACGCCGGTGGCGATCATGGAGCATCGGGGCGACCCGGCGACGCTCGGCGCCACCATCCAGCGGTTCATCGCATGGCGCAGGGCCGCTGGCCTGCACCCCAAGACAAGTCCGACCTTCAATGTCTGGCGTTCGGAGCGGCGTCCTGCATCGCCGGCCGATTATAGCGTGGACCTTTGTGTCGGGACCGATCAACCGATCGAGGCGAACGGCGAGCAGATCAAAGCCGGCGAGATCCCTGGCGGACGCTGCGCGGTGCTGCGCGTCGTCGGCAACACCGACAATCTGGAGCCGCCCGCGCTCTACCTTTATCGCGACTGGCTTCCGGCCAGCGGCGAGGAAGCACGCGACTTCCCGATCTATTGCCAGCGGCTGAGCTTCTTCCCGGAGGTGCCGGAGCACGAGGCGGTCGCGGAACTGTTTTTGCCGCTGAAATAGCGCCCTCTGAGGGCGGCCTGTCGCAGGTGGATGGACCGGGCGATCAATCGGTCGCCCGGTCCATCGCGTCGATCGCTCAAGCAGCCTTCAGGATGCCGAGCTGCTGCAGCGCCGTTGCGCCGTCGTCGAGCCCAATCTCTTCGGCGATCTGGCCGTTCTTGACGCGCAGAACGGTCGTTCCGGTAAAGCGCATTTTCCGGCCCGACCCGGCGGGAAGCGCGCCGATGATGAAGTCATCGAAGGCCGGCCCGGTATACGTGCCGCCGCCTTCCCATCGACCGACAACGTAGTCGCCCTCGGCGATCAGGTCGGCCGCGCTCCAGAAATTCAGAGAGCGGACATCAGGCCCGACGCACTGCGATCCGAGATTCGGGCCCAGAACGCCCCGCGTGGTACGGGGATGGTCAAAGGCTCACGCATTCGATGAGAAATGCGCCGGAAAGTCTTGAGATAACATGGGTTTAGCTTATCTGATTGCGCTGACGGACGCTCAGATCGGAAGCAAATGACGCGGGCCGGTCGGAAGCCAAAAGCACCCGTCGCGGCTACACCTAAGTATCATCGACGTCCGCCGGTACAGTGGCGCATCGTCGAGGGAGACGAGCGGCAGCTGGCCTAGATCCCGGGAGCGACGCAGCAGCCTCAGGGGACATTCAATGACTATCGCGAGCACGACCGGCCACGATGTGAACTCATTGACCTTGTCGCGCGTCTCACCCGTCGTGTTCGTTGTCGACGACGACATCTCGGTCCGCGAGTCGCTCGAAGCGCTGATCCGCTGTGCAGGTTGGCATGCCGAGACATTCGCGTCCGCGCGCGAATTCCTCGCCCGTCCACGCGTCCTCGCGCCGAGTTGCCTGGTTCTCGACGTTACTCTTCCGGACCTCAACGGTCTTGAATTGCAGAAGCGCGTTGCCGCCGATGGGTTCGACATGCCCATCATCTTTATCACCGGCTATGACGATGTCTCCATGAAAATCCAGGCTATGAAGGCGGGAGCCGTCGAGGTTTTGACAAAGCCCTTCGGCGATGACGCGCTGCTCAGCACCATCGCGAAGGCGATCGAACGCAGCAAGGCTGCACTCGGCAACGAGGCAGAACTTGGCAACGAGGCAGAACTTGGCAACGAGGCAGAGCTTGGCAACGCGGCAGAACTTGGCAACGCGGCAGAGAAGTCGGCGGCAGACTTGGCATCCGCGAGATCACGGAAGGCGTAGCGCGGCATCGGCCGTCGATCATGTGGTCTCGACAGATACGGAAGGCTCAGGATGTCCATGAATACGATTCCGCTCATTTCGATCGTCGACGACGATGAGTCCGTCCGGGAGGCAACAGAGGCCTTCATGAAGACGGTGGGGTTCAAGGTCCGGGCTTTCCCCTCGGCGGTCGATTTTCTGGCGTCTCCCGACATTGAGGATACGTCCTGCATGATCGCGGACATCAATATGCCCGACATGACCGGCGTTGAGCTGCACGGCCAGCTGACGCGGCTGGGCTTTGACATTCCGACGATTCTGATCACGGCGTATCCCGACAATGCCGTCCGCGCGCGCGCATTGTCTGACGGAGTCATTGGTTATTTGAGCAAGCCCTTTGATGAAGACGCATTGCTCGAATGCGTTCGGTCGGCCCTGACTCGCCAAGCGGAGTGATGACGCTGCCCGGACGCGAGGTAAGTCAGAGAGCGCCAGTTCATCATGGTGTTGGCAAAGGAATCGACCCGCCCCTGGAGTCCGGCGGATGAATGAATCCTCTTCGGTCGGGGCGCGCGCGGCAGGGAGCTCTATGCAAGTGTTGTGGGAAGATGGCGAACGCGTCTTCTGCAGAGCGTGGCGTGATGGTCCCGATGGCGACCGGAGAGCGCTCCTGGCCGTGCTCCCTGCCGCAGATCCTCCGACGCCAGACAGCATCAATCGGCTCGCGCATGAATATGAACTGAAAGACTATCTCGACGGTGCGTGGGCGATGCAGCCGCTTGAGCTTGTGCGCGACGGCGGCCGCACCATGCTGGTTCTCGAGGACCCGGGAGCAGAGCCGCTCCAAAGCTCACTCGGCGCGCCAATGGAAATTCGGCGGTTCCTGCGCCTCGTCCTCGCGCTGACGGGCGCCGTTCGTGGATTGCACGAAGGCGGCCTCGTCCACAAGGATATCAATCCGACGAACGTCCTGGTGAATCACGCGCGCGGCCAGGTCTGGCTCACCGGGTTCGGCATCGCATCGCGTCTTCCACGCGAGCATCAGTCTCCCGGACCTCCCGAGTTCATCGCCGGAAAGCTCCCCTATATGGCGCCCGAGCAAACGGGGCGAATGAATCGCTCGATCGATTCCCGCAGCGATTTGTACTCCCTCGGAGTCGTGCTCTACGAAATGCTGACCGGGGACCTTCCGTTTGCGGCCGTTGAACCGATGGAGTGGGTTCACTGTCACATCGCGCGTCAGCCGATGCCGCCTTCCGAGCGCCTGGGGACTATTCCGGCTGCGCTCTCTGCAATCATCGTGAAGCTGCTCGCCAAGAACGCGGAAGATCGCTATCAGACCGCGGCCGGCGTCGAAGCGGATATCGAGGAGTGCCTCAGCCGATTGGAAGCGGATGGCTGGATCGAGCCGTTTGCACTCGCATTACATGACGCCTCCGACCGGCTGTTGATTCCCGAAAAGCTCTATGGCCGCGAAGCCGAGATCAAGAGCCTTGTCGCGGCGTTCGAGCGCGTTGTCGCCGGCGGCACGACGGAATTCGCGCTCATCTCCGGCTATGCGGGCATCGGCAAGTCTTCGGTCGTCAATGAGCTGCACAAGGCCATGGTGCCGCCACGAGGTCTCTTCGCAGGCGGCAAGTTCGATCAATATAAACGCGACATTCCCTACGCGACACTGGCGCAGGCCTTCCAGTCGCTGCTGCGGCAACTCCTCGGCAAACCCGAGCAAGAGATCGCGCCGTGGCGACAGGCACTGCTCCGGGCGCTGGGGCCGAACGGCCAGCTCATGGTCAATCTGATTCCGGAGCTTGCTCTCGTCATCGGCGAACAGCCGCCGGTCGCCGAGCTTCCGCCGCGCGAGAGCGAAAACCGGTTTCAGCTCGTGTTCCGCCGCTTCCTTGGCGTATTCGCTCGACCTGAGCATCCGCTCGTCCTTTTCCTCGACGATCTCCAATGGCTGGACACCGCGACCCTCAACCTGCTCCAGCATCTTGCGACACACCCGGACGTGCGGCATGTCCTGCTTGTGGGCGCATATCGGGACAACGAGGTTGGATCATCCCATCCCTTAAGACAAATTCTGGCAAAGATCCGCGCCGCCGGCGGGCGCGTACAGGAGACGGTGCTGACTCCGCTCCTTGCGCAGGACATCGAACGATTGATCGCGGATTCCCTGCATTGCGGCCGAGGAACGGCGCTGCCGCTCGCACAGCTGGTGCATGAAAAGAGCGAAGGCAATCCGTTCTTTGCGATTCAGTTCTTTACCGCGTTGGCCGAGGAGGGACTCTTAAGGTTCAACCCGGCCAAGGCGGCATGGGCGTGGGACATTTCGCGCGTTCGCGCCAAGATCTCCACCGAAAACGTCATAGACCTGATGGCGATCAAGCTGACGCGCCTGTCGGACACGGCGCGAAATGCACTCGGGCAACTCGCCTGCCTCGGAAACGTTGCCCCGATAGCTACGATGGCGCTGGTTCAAGGCAAATCCGAAGAGAAGATAAACGAAGAGCTTTGGGAAGCGGTGTTGGCGGGGTTGGTCTTCCGCCTGAACGGCACCTATAAATTCCTCCACGACCGCGTTCACGAGGCGGCCTACGCGCTCATTCCCGAAAGCGATCGTGCCGCGACGCATTTGCGCATCGGCCGAGTCCTGGTGGCCAAAACGGCACCGGATGAGCTCGAGGACGCGATTTTCGACATCGTAAACCATCTCAACCGCGGCGCGGACCTGATGACCGCGCAGGAGGAACGCGAGCGCGTTATTGCGCTGAACGTCATGGCCGGGAAGCGCGCCAAGAGCTCGTCCGCCTATGCTTCCGCGCGCAACTATTTTGCCCGGGCAGCGACCCTGCTGTCTTCGAACGTATGGACGCTCCGACACGAGGAGGCGTTCGAACTCCATCTCCTCTTGTCCGAGTGCGAATATCTGGTCGGCGATTTCGCGGCGGCGGATACGCTGTTCGATACGATCCTGGGCAAAGCGCGATCCGATCTCGAGGGAGCCAGGGTCTACAGTCTGCGTATCAAGCTGTACCAAGTCGCCGGCAAATACGATGAGGGGCTCGCTGTCGCGCTCAAGGCGCTGAGCCGTTTCGGCGTGACCTTCCCGACGACCGATCGGGACATCAGGAAAGCGGTTGACGCGCAATTGCGCGACATGCCCATCAATCTGGCCGGACGCCCGATCGGCAGCCTTCTCGATGCACCCCAGGCGGCCGAGCCCGCGAAGCGCGCGATCATCGACCTTCTCGTCGATGCGGTGCCCTGCGCCTATATCGCGCAACCGCCACTCTTTCCCCTGGTCACGCTCGAGGCGGTCAACCGCTCGATGCGAGACGGCAATACCGACCAATCGAGTTATGCCTACGGCGTCTTCGCGGTCATGCTGGTTTCACTCGTTGGCGATATCGGGTCGGCATTCCAATTTTCAGAAATGTCACTGCGGCTGAATGAACAATTCAACAATCATCGCCTTCGGGGCACATTGCTTCACTTGCACGGCGACCACGTCAATTTCTGGCGGCGGCACATCGCGACCGGACTGCCGATCCTTGAACAGGCGTTTTCCGCCTGCCTTGAGGCGGGCGACCTCGTCTACGCGGGTTTTCTCGCCTTCGAGACCGTATGGCAGGTGATCGAGAAAGGAGATGCCCTGGAGGACGTCGTGGCGTTGTCGAGCAAATACGCAGCGTTTGCGCGCCAGAGCCACAACGATGCCGTTTATGAGACGATCCGCCTCGAGCAACAGTTCGTGGCGAGCCTTCAGGGCAAGAGCAGGGATCCGCTGAATTTCGATGCCGATGGGTTCGACGAGGCAGCCTGTTTCAACGCGGTCGTCAAGGCAGCTTTCGGGTGCGGCGTCGTCTTCTATCACATCATGAAGCAGACACTGGCCGTCGTTTATGGCCGCTATGCCGAGGCACTTGAAGCAGGCGGCCGTGCAGAGCCTGTTCTCGGTGCCGCCATGGCAATGCCGATCGAGGCAACTTATTACTTCAACAAAGCGCTCGCGATGGCGGCGCTTTACACCGGCGTGTCGGCCCCCGAGCAGTCGACCTTCAGACGAAGCCTCGATGAAATCCTGACCAAGCTCAAGTTTTGGACCGAGAACTGCCCGGAGAACTACCAGAATCGATACACGCTGGTATTAGCCGAGATAGCGCGCATCGAAGGCCGCGATCTCGATGCGATGCGTCTCTATGAAGCGTCGATCAGTTCCGCCCATGAAAACGGCTTTGTCCAGAACGAAGCGATCGCCAGCGAGCTGGCGGGGCGTTTCTTGCTGCAAGTTGGGCTCGAAACAGCCGGTTACGCCCATTTCAGAAGAGCGTGCGACTGCTTTGCCCAATGGGGCGCCGGTGGAAAAGTCAAGCAACTCACGTCCCTCCACCCGCGCCTGGCTGCTCCGGAGGTCCATCGGCCGGCGGCAACGAACGGTTCGGCAGACCGGCAACTGGACCTCGCGACCGTCGTCAAGGCGTCTCAGGCGCTGTCCAGCGAGATGCTTTTGCCGAGGCTGATCGACCGACTGATGACGATCGCGCTGCAGAACGCCGGTGCGGATCGGGGCCTGCTGATTCTGCTGCACGACGAGGATTACCGGATCGAGGCCGAGGCGCGGGCGGACGGCGAGGGCGTGTCGTTGCGCCACGGCGCGATGACGGCGACGACGGGTCCCGAGGCTGTCATCCGGTATGTCATACGAACGCAAGAGAGCGTGATCCTTGATGATGCCGCCAAACCCAACCTTTTCTCCGAGGACGCCTACTTGAGCCATCGGAAGCCCCGATCGATTCTCTGCCTTCCGCTGGTTCGGCAGGGCACGCTCAGCGGGCTGCTTTATCTCGAGAACAGCCTGGCATCACATGTCTTCACGCCGGACCGAACCACGCTCCTCGAGCTGCTGGCATCGCAAGCCGCGATTTCTCTGGAGAACACGCGGCTCTACGACGATCTGCGCGTGCGCGAGGCGCGAGTGCGGCGATTGGTCGATTCCAACATCATCGGTATTTTCATTTGGGACGTCAGCGGCAGGATTATCGATGCGAACGAGGCGTTTCTCGGTATCGTGGGACGCGATCGCGACGAACTCGTCGCCGGCAGCTTGCGCTGGCGCGACCTGACGCCTGCCGAATGGCGCGACGTCGACGACCAACGCCTGGCGGAAGTGCAGACAAGCAGCATCGCCGAACCTTACGAAAAGGAGTTCTTCAAAAAGGATGGCTCACGCGTCCCGGTATTGCTGGGCGCCGCCATCTTCGATGGGGCGCGGGATGAGGGTGTCGCCTTCGTCGTCGATTTGACAGAACGCAAGCAGGCGGAGGCAGCGGCGCGCGAGAGCGAGCAGCGCTATCATGAAATACAAATGGATCTGGTTCACGCGAACCGTATCGCCACCGTCGGGCAGCTCTCGGCTTCGATTGCCCACGAGGTAAGCCAGCCGATTTCCGCCGTGGTTACCAATGGCAAGACGGCTTTGCACTGGTTGAGTGTCCAGCCGCCGAACATGGAGGAGATTGGCGAGGCGGTCGGTCGTATCATCAGAGACGGAAATCGAGCGCGCGCAGTCGTCGAGCGGATCCGCGCGCTGATCAGGAAGGCGCCGCCACGGGCCGACAGCCTGGAGATCAACGAAGCGATTCTGGAGGTCATCGGCCTGACGCACGGGGAGGTGGCGAAGAATGGCGTCTCGGTCCAAACGCAACTCGCCGAGAACATGCCGCTTATCACGGGAGATCGCGTTCAATTGCAGCAAGTGGTCCTCAATCTGGTCATGAACGCCGTCGAGGCGATGAGCGGTCTCCAAGACGGGTCGAAAGAGCTGCTGATCAGCACCACAAGAACCACAACGGACGAAGTGCTCGTGGCCGTGCAGGACTCCGGCCCCGGCGTGGCCCCGGCGAATTTCGAGCGTATGTTTGATGCATTCTACAGCACCAAGCCGAATGGGCTGGGCATGGGGCTTTCCATCTGCCGCTCGATCATTCAAGCGCATGGGGGAAGATTATGGGTGACCCCGGGTGAGTTCCAGGGAGCCATTTTCCAACTCACTTTGCCTGCCAACCAAGGACAGCGCACTACGCACTAAATTTGGTGCCGTGATAATTCGAGCGGCTTCCGTCGGGTCTGCGCTTCGGGTCAATTGCACGTGGATGGACTGGGCGATCAACCTGTCGCCCGGTCCATCGCGTCGATCGGCTAGGCAGCCTTCAGGATGCCGAGCTGCTGCAGTGCCGTTGCGCCGTCGTCGAGCCCGACCTCTTCGGCGATCTGGCCGTTCTTGACGCGCAGAACGGTCGTTCCGGTAAAGCGCATTTTCCGGCCCGAGCCGGCGGGAAGCGCGCCGATGATGAAGTCATCGAAGGCCGGCCCGGTATGCGTGCCGCCGCCTTCCCATCGACCGACAACGTAGTCGCCCTCGGCGATCAGGTCGGCCGCGCCCCAGAAATTCAGGTCCGGGAACGCGCGGCGGAATCCGTTCATGAATGCCTTGACGTCCTCCCGGCCGCGACGCGGCGCGTGCAGCGAGTACTGCAGAAGCATGTCAGGTGCGGCAAGCTCGTCGACGATATTCGGATCCCATGGGTTGCCCCAGAATCCCTTGAACCAACGGCCGACGACGTCCTTGTTTTCCTCTTTCGACATGATGTCACTCCTTTGATGTGCCCCCGTCCGAGCGTGACGCGAGTTCTTGCCAACCGGCATCGTGCTTTTGACTTAGGCGCACGTGATCGGTCCAACCACCCGATTTCCGAATGCGATGGAATCGCCGCACGGCTGACGCCGTCGCTATTCTCAGTCCTCATGCTGAGGAGCGCGGCTGTAAGCCGCGCGTCTCGAAGCACGAGGGCGGGCACGTGTGTCTGTGGCCATCCTTCGAGACGTGCGGCTTCGCCGCACTCCTCAGAGGCTGTGAATCTTTCGGTCTCCGCGGTTTTCTGGAGGGAGAAGACAAACTCCCACCTCATCCTGAGGAGCCCGCCGACGCGTCAGCGGAGGCGGGCGTCTCGAAGGATGGCCGCGAGCGCGGTTCCCCGCCACCGATCTCGGGTTTACCCGAGATCGGCATTATTAAGTGCGCGAGTCGGCTATAGCCGACGCGCGTTGTCCTTCGAGACGCCATGCCATAAGTGCGTTCACGCGCGTCTTCGACGCGCTATGGCATGGCTCCTCAGGATGAGGGCTCAGAAACAGATGCCGAAAGATTCTCACACTCTCAGGATGAGG
>JBBWZU010000138.1:0-3550 GCA_039649225.1 Hyphomicrobiales bacterium
AAAATGATGTGCTCCTTGATGCCCATCGTGTAGTTGCCGCGGCCATCGAAGCTCTTCGGATTGAGCCCGCGGAAATCGCGCACGCGCGGCAGCGCGATGTTGATCAGGCGGTCGATGAACTCATACATGCGGGTGCGGCGCAGCGTGACCTTGCAGCCGATCGCCTGGCCTTCGCGCAGCTTGTAGGTCGCGATCGACTTGCGCGCGTGGGTGATCACGGCTTTCTGGCCGGCGATCATCGCAAGGTCGGCGGCCGCAAGATCGACCTTCTTGCGGTCGTTGACGGCTTCGCCCACGCCCATGTTCAGCACGATCTTGTCGATGCGCGGAACCTGCATGGCGTTCTTGTAGCCGAACTTCTCGATCAGCGCGGCGCGGATGACCTCGTCGAACTGCTTGCGCAGGCGCGCCGGGCCCTTCGGCTCCGGCTCGCGTTCACCTTTCTTGGCGCCGCCAGAGGCGCGCGCGGCAGCATCGGCCTTGGCCTTGGCGGCGCGCTCGGCCTTCACGGCCTTGTCGGTCGCCGGAGCCTTGTCGGCCTTCGGGGTCTTTTCGGCTTTCGCCTTCTTGTCTTCTTTATCAGCCATCGATCTCAACTCCCGAGCGCTTGGCTACCCGGACCTTCTTGTCGCCGACAATCTTGAAGCCGACGCGCGTCGGCTTGCCGTCCTTCGGATCGGCGATCGCGAGGTTCGACAGGTGGACCGTCGATTCCTTGGAGACGATGCCGCCTTCCTGGGAAGCCGACTGCTTCTGGTGGCGCTTGACCATGTGAATGCCGCGCACCAGCGCGCGATTGGCGGCCGGACGCACCTCGATCACCTCGCCGGAGCGGCCCTTGTCGCGTCCAGTGATGACCACGACCTTGTCGCCTTTGCGGATCTTTGCCGCCATCACAGCACCTCCGGCGCAAGAGAAATGATCTTCATGTGATTCTTGGCGCGCAGCTCGCGCGGAACCGGTCCGAAGATGCGCGTGCCGATCGGCTCCATCTGCGGATTGATCAGCACGGCCGCGTTGTTGTCGAAGCGGATCACCGAGCCGTCGGCGCGCTTGATGTCCTTGCGGACGCGCACGACGACGGCCTTCATGACCTCGCCCTTCTTGACGCGGCCACGCGGCGCCGCTTCCTTCACGGACACGACGATGATGTCCCCGATCGTCGCGTATTTACGCTTCGACCCGCCCAGCACCTTGATGCACATGACGCGACGCGCACCGGAATTATCCGCCACGTCGAGGTTGGTCTGCATCTGAATCATTGATGCACCTCTGCCTCTTCTCTATGCGCTCGTGGGCGCTTAAACTTTTGCTCGTTTCTCGCCCCGGACCACGGTCCAGCGCTTGAGCTTCGAAATCGGACGGTGCTCTTCAACCCACACCGTATCCCCGATGGAGTACTCGTTGGTCTCGTCGTGGGCGTGAAAACGCTTCGACCGCCGCACGGTCTTCTTCAGAACAGGGTGCGTGAAGCGGCGCTCGACGCTGACAATGACTGTCTTGTCCTGCTTATCGCTCACCACAGTGCCTTGCAGCATCCGCTTCGGCATTT
Organism: Hyphomicrobiales bacterium; assembly: GCA_039649225.1. GTDB lineage: Bacteria > Pseudomonadota > Alphaproteobacteria > Rhizobiales > Xanthobacteraceae > PALSA-894. The sequence continues at coordinate 1,553 of JBBWZU010000138.1, forward strand.
AGGCTTCTCCTTACTTCGCTTTTTCGGCCGCGCGCTTCTGAGCGGCGATGGTTTTCACGCGCGCGATGTCGCGGCGCACTTCGCGCACGCGGCCGGTGTTCTCCAACTGACCTGTCGCCCGCTGGAAGCGCAGGTTGAATTGCTCTTTCTTGAGCTTCATCAGCTCGTCGGAGAGCTGGTCCGGGCTCATTGCCCTGGCGTCGCCGGATTTCATCGGTCTGCCCTCTCCTACTCGGCAATGCGCTGGACGAAGCGCGTCTTGATCGGAAGCTTGGCGGCCGCGAGCGCGAGCGCCTCCTTGGCCAGCTGCACCGGCACGCCGTCGAGCTCGAACAGAACCCGGCCCGGCTTGACGCGCGCAACCCAGTATTCGACCGCGCCCTTGCCCGAGCCCATGCGCACTTCGAGCGGCTTCTTCGAGACCGGCACGTCCGGGAAGATGCGGATCCACACCCGCCCGGCGCGCTTCATCTGGCGCGTGATGGCGCGCCGCGCCGCCTCGATCTGGCGCGCGGTAACGCGATCCGGCTCCATGGCCTTCAGCCCGTACTCGCCGAAGTTCAGGATCGTCCCGCCCTTCGCCGTTCCGTGGATGCGGCCCTTATGGGCCTTGCGGAACTTGGTCCGCTTCGGGGAAAGCATCGCTCTGTTCCTTTACCGCTGCGGCGCCTGCTCGGCCGCGCGCCGGTCCTGCGCCAGCGGGTCCTGCGCCAGGATCTCGCCCTTGAAGATCCAGACCTTCACGCCGCAGGTCCCATACGTCGTCTTGGCCGTGGCAACGCCGAAATCGACGTCGGCCCGCAGCGTGTGCAGCGGCACGCGGCCTTCGCGATACCATTCCATCCGGGCGATCTCGGCGCCGCCGAGCCGGCCCGAACAGTTGATCCGGATCCCCTGCGCGCCGAACCGCATCGCCGATTGGACGGCCCGCTTCATCGCGCGGCGGAAGGCCACCCGGCGCTCCAATTGCTGGGCAATACCCTCGGCGATCAGCTTGGCCTCGATCTCCGGCTTGCGGATCTCGACGATGTTGAGGCTGACCTCGCTGTTCGTGACCTTCGCGATGTCACCGCGCAATTTGTCGATGTCCGCGCCCTTCTTGCCGATGACCACTCCCGGGCGGGCCGAGTGCAAGGTGATGCGGGTCTTTTTCGCGGCGCGCTCGATCAGCACCCGCGAGATCGCCGCCTGGGTCAGCCGGGTCCCGAGAAATTTGCGCAGCTTCAGATCATCGAGCAGCTGATTGCCGTATTCCTTGCGCGAGAACCAGCGGGAATCCCAGGTGCGGTTGATCCCGAGCCGCAGCCCGATCGGATTGACTTTCTGACCCATCAGGCACCCTCTCCAACATCTTCTTCGGCGCGCTCGCGCACGACCACGGTGAGATTGCTGAAATACTTCTCGACGCGCCCGGCGCGGCCGCGGCCGCGCGCATGGAAGCGCTTCATCGCGAAGGCGCGGCCCACCGTCGCCTCCTTGACGAACAGCCGGTCGACGTCGAGCTGATGATTGTTCTCGGCATTGGCGATCGCCGCCTGCAGCACCTTCTTGACGTCCTCGGCGACGCGGCGCGGCGAGAAGGTCAGCTCGGCGAGCGCGCTCGCCGCGCTCTTCCCGCGGATGCTCTGCGCGACGAGATTGAGCTTGCGGGCGCTGACGCTGACGACGCGCAGGAACGCCTTGGCTTCGGTCTCGTCGAGACGGCGGGGTGCGCTTTGCTTGCTCATCGCCTTAAGCCCTCTTCGCCTTCTTGTCGGCGGCATGGCCGTAGAAGGTCCGCGTCGGCGCGAACTCGCCCAGCTTGTGGCCGACCATGTTCTCGGTCACCAGCACTGGAATGAACTTGTGCCCGTTATAGACGCCGAAGGTGAGGCCGACGAATTGCGGGAAGATGGTCGACCGGCGAGACCACGTCTTGATGATCTCGTTGCGGCCGCCGCCCCGCGACTTCTCGGCCTTCTTCAGGAGATAGCCGTCGACGAACGGCCCCTTCCAGAC
>JBBWZU010000173.1:0-20505 GCA_039649225.1 Hyphomicrobiales bacterium
AAGGCCGTCCGAACTGTTGTTTTTCCCGATTTCTTCTGCCATAAACCGCGCCTTCCGCCGCCCGGCTAAAGGGCTGCCGTGGCGGTGGTTTGTGCCTCAGCACAGCTCAATTTTGAGCATTACGCCGGTGAACCGGGCCTTTGGCTCGCGTTTTCGGCCATACAGGAGAGCCAAATGCCCAAGATCAAGACCAAGTCGGGCGCTAAAAAGCGCTTCAAGATTACCGGTACCGGCAAGGTGATGGCGGCCCATGCGGGCAAGCGTCACGGGATGATCAAGCGGACCAAGAAGCAGATCCGCCAGTTGCGCGGGACGAATGCGCTGTTCAAGGCCGATAGCGACAATATCAAGAAGTACTGGATGCCTAACGGCTGATCCGGTCGCTGACGGCCTCAATATCGCACTCACACCCATTCACGGAGATCAGCTATGGCCCGCGTCAAACGGGGCGTTACGTCCCACGCCAAGCACAAGAAAGTCCTCAAAGCCGCCAAAGGTTTTTATGGCCGGCGCAAGAACACCATCCGCATCGCCAAGCAGGCGGTGGAGAAGGCCAATCAATACGCCTTCCGCGACCGCAAGCGGCGCAAGCGCACCTTCCGGGCGCTCTGGATCCAGCGCCTGAACGCCGCCGTGCGGCCGTTCGGCCTGACCTACAGCCGATTTATCGACGGCCTCGCCAAGTCGGGCGTCACGGTCGACCGCAAGGTTCTGTCGGATCTGGCGATCCACGAGCCGGCAGCCTTCGCGGCAATCGTCGAGAAGGCCAAGGCGGCGCTGCCCGCCGTTGAGGCGAAAGCCGCCTGATCGTTCGCTCTACTTCCGAGGCCCTGACCTTCGTCATGGCCGGGCAAAAGCGCGAAGCTCGTCTTCGCGCTTGAGGTCCCGGCCATCCACGTCTTGCTGGCCTCAAAGGAAGACGTGGATGGCATGACGGAGGAGAGACCGTAAGCTAATAAACCGCCTCCACTCCGTTGGTGCGCCATGTCCGACATCGAACAACTCGAAACCAAAACCCTTAGTGATATCGCGGCCGCCACCGACGAAGCCGCGCTCGAAGCGCTGCGTGTCGGAACGCTCGGCAAGAGCGGCTCGGTGTCGGCGCTCTTGAAGACGCTTGGGTCCATGACGCCGGACGAGCGCAAGGCACAAGGTCCGCTGATCAATGGCCTGAAGGATCGCGTCACCGCGGCGCTCGCGGCGCGGCGCGAGGGCCTCAAGGGCGCGGCGCTCGATGCGCGTCTCGCCAGCGAGTCCGTCGACGTGACGCTTCCGGTTCGCGAGACGCCGGCCGAGACCGGGCGCATTCATCCGGTCAGTCAAGTGATCGAGGAGCTCACCACGATCTTTGCCGATATGGGATTCGCGGTCGCCGAAGGCCCGGACATCGAGACCGACGATCTCAACTTCACCAAGCTGAATTTCCCCGAGGGGCATCCGGCGCGCGAGATGCACGACACGTTCTATTTCAATCCCAAGCCCGACGGCTCGCGGATGCTGCTGCGCACGCATACGTCCCCGGTGCAGATCCGCACCATGATGAGCCAGAAGCCGCCGATCCGGGTGATCATTCCGGGCCGCACTTATCGCTCCGACAGCGATCAGACGCATACCCCGATGTTCCATCAGGTCGAGGGCCTCGTCATCGACAAGGGCTCGCATCTCGGCCACATGAAGTGGATCCTGCAGGAATTCTGCAAGGCGTTCTTTGAAGTCGACGACGTGAAGATGCGTTTCCGGCCGTCGTTCTTCCCGTTCACCGAGCCCTCGCTCGAAGTCGATATCCAGTGCCGCCGCGACAAAGGCGAGATTCGCTTCGGCGAAGGCGAGGACTGGCTGGAGATTCTCGGCTGCGGCATGGTGCACCCGAACGTGCTGCGCAATTGCGGCCTGGATCCCGACGAGTACCAGGGCTTTGCCTGGGGCATGGGGATCGACCGCATCGCGATGCTCAAATACGGCATCGCGGATCTGCGCCAGTTCTTCGAGGCCGACGTGCGCTGGCTCGCGCATTACGGCTTCCGTCCGCTCGACTTCCCGACACTTGCCGGGGGATTGAGCCCATGAAGTTCACGTTGTCATGGCTCAAGGAGCACCTCGACACGACTGAGTCGCTCCAATCGATCGTCGACACGCTGACGATGATCGGGCTCGAGGTCGAGAACGTCGAGGACAAGGCGAAGGCCCTTAGCGCCTTTGTCATCGCAAAGGTCATCGAGGCCAAGCAGCACCCGAACGCAGACCGGCTGCGCGTGTGCATGGTCGACGTCGGCGACGGCAAACCGATCCAGGTGGTGTGCGGCGCGCCGAACGCCCGCACCGGCATGACCGGCGTGTTTTCGCCGCCCGGCAGCTACATTCCGGGCAAGAAGATCACGCTCGGCGTCGGCACCATCCGCGGCGTTGAAAGCCGCGGCATGCTGGTGTCGGAAGCCGAGATGGAATTGTCCGACGACCATGACGGCATCATCGATCTTCCGGCCGATGCGCCGGTCGGCGAAGCCTACGCCAAATGGGCCGGGCTCGACGATCCGGTGATCGAGATCAATCTGACGCCGAACCGCCCGGACTGCACCGGCGTGCACGGCATCGCGCGCGATCTGGCGGCTGCCGGAATGGGCAGGCTGCGCGAGAGCCAGATCAAGCCGATCAAAGGCGCGTTCCCGTGCCCGGTGTCCGTGACGATCGAGAACCCGGAGCTGTGCCCCGGCTTCGCGTTGCGCCTGGTGCGCGGCGTGAAGAACGGCGCGTCGCCTCAGTGGCTGCAAAAGCGCCTGCTGGCGATCGGGCTGCGTCCGATCAATGCGCTGGTCGACATCACCAATTTCATGACGTTCGATCGCTCGCGGCCGCTGCACGTGTTCGATGCCAAGAAAGTCCACGGCAACCTGACCGTCCGCCGCGCCAGGCCGGGCGAAAGCCTGCTTGCGCTCGATACCCGCACCTACCAGCTCGACCAGACGATGTGCGTGATCGCCGACGAGAAGGCGGTCGAATCGCTTGCCGGCATCATGGGCGGCGAGGCTTCGGGTTGCGACGAAAACACCACCGATGTGCTGATCGAATCGGCGCTGTGGTCGCCGCTCAATATCGCGCAGACCGGGCGCAAGCTTGGCATCAACTCGGACGCGCGCTATCGTTTCGAGCGCGGCGTCGATCCAAGCTTCATGCAGCCCGGGCTGGAGCTGGCGACACAGATGGTGCTCGATCTTTGCGGTGGCGCGCCGTCGGAGATCGCGCTCGCCGGTTCGGCACATGCGGACGACCGTGTCGTTACGTTCCCGGTCACCGAGGTGAAGCGCCTTTCCGGCCTCGACGTGCCGCTTGCGGAAATGAAGCGCGTGCTCGGCCATCTCGGCTTCTTCGTTGCCGGGCAGGGCGAGACCGTGAAGGTCGCGGTCCCATCGTGGCGTCCCGACATCGAGGGCAAGGCCGATATCGTCGAAGAGGTCGTACGCATCGTCGGCGTCGACCGCGTGCCGGCAACGCCGTTCGAGCGTGGCCCGGCGGCGCGCAAGCCGATCCTGACGCCGCTGCAGGTGCGCAACCGTAGAGCCAAGCGCGCGCTTGGCGCGCGCAATCTGACCGAAGCCGTCACCTGGTCGTTCATCGGCAAGCGCCAGGCCGAGTTGTTCGGCGGCGGGCAGGCCGAGCTTGTGCTCGCCAATCCGATCGCGGCGGATTTGTCCGATATGCGGCCGAGCCTCATTCCAGGACTTGTCGCGGCGGCGCAGAAGAATGCCGACCGCGGCTTTCCCGATGTGGCGCTGTTCGAGGTCGGGCAGATCTTCAAAGGCGACATGCCGGAAGATCAGCTCACCGCCGCCTCCGGGGTGCGCCGCGCGCTCGCCAAGCCGAGCGGCATCGGCCGTCACTGGCAGGGCAATGGCGCGGTCGATGCGCTCGATGTGAAAGCCGATGCACTCTCGGTGCTCGTCGCGGCCGGCGCGCCGGCGCAAGCCATACAGGTCGTGCCCGGCGGCCCGAGCTGGCTGCACCCAGGACGCTCCGGCACGATCCAGATCGGCCCGCAGAACGTGCTCGGCTATTTCGGCGAGTTGCATCCGCGCGCGCTGGAGGCGCTCGACGCCGAGGGTCCGCTGGTGGCATTCGAAGTCATTCTCGAACGCATTCCCGACGCCAAGGCGCGGCCGACGCGCGCCAAGCCGCAACTGGAGCTCTCGGCGTTCCAGCCGGTGTCGCGCGACTTTGCGTTTGTGGTCGACGCCAAGGTCAAGGCCGGTGACATCGTGCGCGCCGCGCAGAACGTCGACCGCAAGCTGATCACCGCCGTCACGATATTCGACGTCTATGAAGGCAAGGGCATCGAGGACGGCAAGAAATCGATCGCCATCGCGGTCACGTTGCAGCCGCGCGACAAGACGATGACGGACGAGGAAATCGACGCCACGGGAAAGAAGATCGTCGCCGAAGTGGCGAAGCGCACCGGCGGCGCACTGCGTGGTTGAGCGGCGTTATTTTGAGCGCCGCTGAATATATTTTGTGCGCTCGTTTGTGAGCTACATCACTTGCACATTACGTAAGGTACGGTAACTCTGCGCACGCCGGACGACAAAACGTCGGAGCGTGCGATGAGCTTTAACGCCAAACGCCCTTACTTTCTCGCGGACATCGAGCCCGTGATCGCCGTCGCTGAAGCCGCGCGTTGGGAACGGGACAACGACAATGACGTTCCGCCGCAGCCTGCGCTGGTGGTTACCAATAAAATGGCGGAAGCGCGCCGCATGCGCTCGGCCTATCAGCGCGAGCTGATCCTGCGTTTCGCCAACATGATCGGCGGCTGGTTCTTTTCCTCGCGCGCTCCGAACGCGCCCGCAAAGGTGCGGAGCGACACGCGCCGCTGATTTACCGATTGGGAGATGAGCGCCTTCGGCCGCATCAACGGCGTCCCCACAGCTTGAGCGCCGCGTCTGCGGCGCGCTCGCCAGACTCCCAGGCGCCGCCGACCGTTCCCCACAGCGTCTCGTGCACCGCCTCGCCGGCGAAAAACAGCCGCTCGCGCACCGGCTCCATCAAGGTTCGCCGTCCCGGTTGTCCGCCCGGCGCCGCTGCCGAGAATGCGCCCAGCGCCCACGGTTCGTTCGCCCAGCGCGTCGCATGCGTCTTGCCGACCGCCTTCTTGATGTCGGCACCATAAAGCTCGGTGAGCCAGCCGGTTGCGAAGTCGACCATCGCGGCCTCGCCGCCTTGACTCAATTCGCGGCCGAACTTTCCTGCAAGCTCGACCATGCACAGCGGCGTGCCGGACACGTTGGCCAGCAGCGCGGCGGTGCGTGGCCCTTTCGCCTGCTCGAACACCAGATCGTCGTTCTGCAATTGCAGCGGATTGCCCTTGAGCTCCAGCGCGACATGGTCGTAGCTGCCGAGCGAGAGCTTCGCGATGGCGTCGACCTGGCGCTTGGGCAGATCGGGCGTGAACTTGATCTTGTCGGCTGCCAGCACGCCGTTCGACACGGTGACGACCGCGGCACGCGCCACGATGCGACCGCGCCCGGTCTCGATCTCGACCGAATTGCGCGTCGACGTGATCCGCTGCACCGGCGTGTTGATCTGCACCGGCATGTCGGCGAGCTTGGCCAGCAGCGCGCCGAAGCCTTGCCGGCAGAACGCATCGACATCGCGCTCCGCCGAGCGCGCAAAATCCATCGCCGAAATATCTTCCAGGTTCTTTGCGCAACCGAACGGGCCGAGCACGAATTCGACCGCGGCACGCCAGTCGCCGAGATCCTTCGGCAAAACCTGGCCGCAGGAGGCGTCGGCTTTTCCGCGCGCCGCATCCTGGATCGCGCGGTTCGCCTTCACGATGGCGGCGAGATAGTCTTCCATCTCGCCTTCGCGCGCGTTGCGCTTGACCATCCGCAACTTCTGCCCCGGTGGCGCCGCGTAGACCTCGAGGCCGGTGCGTGCGCTGAGCTTCGCCACCGGATTGATATCCGGCATATGGACCCAGTGCGCGCCGCGATCGTACGGCACACCGAAGGTGCGGCTCTCGGTGACGCAGCGCCCACCGACATGATCGCTCGCCTCGATCAGAACGAAGCGCCGTCCAGCCGCCGCGACTTTGCGCGCCGCAGCAATTCCGGCAGCGCCGGCGCCGACGATCGCCACCTCGGTCTCGCCCGAGGCCGAGACCGCGCCGAGCGCCTGCGTTGAAGCCATGGCCGCCGAGCCCGCGATGAAATTGCGTCGATTGAGTTCCGACATGGTTGCCAAATTGTTTCTGAGCGGCGTCACCTTGCCCGATCGAGCCTCCAACCGCAAACCAGCTTGCGCAGTATTGCGTATTCATTCACCGCAGCTGTGAACCGAAACGCAACGCCTTTTGACTAAATTAGTGTCACAGCCAAACGGGGGAAAACCTCGCGCGCGTTGAGGGTACGCCGCTATGGGACGTGCGATTGATCATGTTGGGCGACTGCTCGCCCGTTATCTGGAGCGGCCCGTCGCCGGCTATGAGCCGTTCACGCCGAGCGATCCGACCGCGCTCACCGCTTCACTCAAGCCCGGCGACGTGCTGCTGGTCGAGGGCAACAACAAAATTTCCGGCGTCATCAAGTATCTGACCCAATCGACCTGGTCGCATGCGGCACTCTATGTCGGCGCGCTTGACGGGCGTGTGACCGCTGATGGCGAGCCGCATACGCTGATCGAGGCTGAGGTCGGCATCGGCGTCGATTCGGCGCCGCTGTCGAAATACACGCGATTTCATACCCGCGTGTGCCGCCCGGTCGGGCTGGTGGCGGAAGACTGCGACAAGGTCTGCGCCTACGCGATCGAGCGCATCGGCCTGGAATACGATCTCAAGAACATCATCGACCTGATGCGCTATCTGATGCCGCTGCCGGTGCCGCAGCGCTGGCGGCGCCGCGCGCTTGCGCTCGGCTCGGGCGATCCGACGCGCATCATCTGCTCGGCGCTGATCGCGCAGGCCTTCGAGTCCGTGCGCTATCCGATCCTGCCCAAGATCACCCACATGGAAAGCCGCGTGGCGCGGCGCCAGCTCCTCGAGATCCGCCATCACTCGCTCTATGCGCCGCGCGATTTCGACATCTCGCCCTATTTCGCCGTGGTCAAGCCGACGATCGAGAACGGCTTTTCGTACAAGAACCTGCACTGGGCCGACCTGCCGCTGCCGCCGATGGACGAGGTCGGCGAAATATCGCCGACGGACGCAGACGCGGTCACGCTGGTTCCGAACGGCGCCAAGCGCCGCGCACGGCGACGCAAGCGGATTGCGGCGGCGACCTAAGCTCTTCGGTCGGTCCGGGTGCGCAGCGCGGCAGTGACGGCCGCACTTGTGTCCGCTCCCCATCCCCACTACCTCTCTCGGCATTGTCCGGAGAGACGCGATGTTCGGTGCGGCGGCCAAGGCCCTGGCGCAGATGTTCACGCCGCCGTTCCGCGCGGTGCTGCTCAAATCGATCGGCTTGGCGATTTTGGTGCTGATCATATTCGGCATCGGCCTGCATCGCCTGCTCGGCTGGCTCGCGGGTATCGGCGAGGGCTATCTGGAAGGCGTCACTGGCCCCGGAATGGCGACGCCGCTGCATGCGCTGCTGTGGGTGCTCGCGATTCTGGCGGGCTTCGGGCTGGTCGCCGGCGCGGTCTTCCTTATGCCGGCGGTGACGTCGTTCGTTGCCAGCTTCTTCTCCGACGAGATCGCCGCCGAGGTCGAGCATATGCACTATCCGGCCGACCCGCCGGGCGTGCCGATCTCGCTGACGCGCGCCACGATCGAAGGGGTCAAGACCGGCCTGCTGGCCCTTCTGGTCTATCTGATCGCGATGCCGTTCGTGCTGTTCGCCGGAATTGGCTTTCTGATCTTCTTCGTGGCGAACGCCTATCTGCTCGGCCGGGAATATTTCCTGCTCGCCGCGATGCGTTTTCATGCCGTCGAGGAGGCCAAGGCGCTGCGCCGACTGCATCACGCGACGATCTTCACCGCCGGGCTGTTCATCGCGGCATTCGTGTCGATCCCTATTTTGAATCTCGCAACGCCGCTGTTCGGCACCGCCTTCATGGTGCACATGTACAAGCGGCTGATCGGCTCGCGGCGGGAACTGATCCAGCACACATAGGCGCTAGTCCTTCCGCAGGTCGACAATCCGCTTCGCCTTGCCGCCCGACCGTTCGATCGCGCCCGGGGCCAGCGTCTCCACCCTCGCGCTGACGCCGATCAGCGATTTGACGTGATGCGCAAGATCGCGACTGCAGGCCGCGCGCACTGCGTCGTCGGCACCCGCGCGCGCTTCGACCCGCACCGTCATGGTGTCGAGCCGTTCCTCGCGTCTGAGCTCGATGACAAAATGCGGCGCGAGCCGCTCGTCCTTCAGGATCAATTCCTCGATCTGCGTTGGAAACACGTTTACGCCACGCACGATCATCATGTCGTCGGTGCGGCCGGTGATCTTTTCCATCCGCCGCATGCTGCGCGCGGTGCCGGGCAGCAGACGCGTCAGATCGCGCGTGCGATAGCGCACCACCGGCATCGCCTCCTTGGTGAGCGAGGTGAACACCAGTTCGCCGGCCTCGCCTTCCGGCAGCACCTTGCCGGTCGCAGGGTCGATCACCTCCGGATAGAAGTGATCCTCCCAGATGTGCAGGCCGTCCTTGGTCTCGACGCACTCGTTGGCGACGCCCGGACCCATCACCTCGGAGAGGCCATAGATATCGACCGCATGCATGTCGAACGCCTCTTCGATCTCGGCACGCATCGCATTGGTCCACGGCTCGGCGCCGAAGATGCCGATTTTCAGCGTGCACGTGCGCGGGTCGACGCCCTGCGCCCGGAACTCGTCGAGGATCGCGAGCGCGTAGCTCGGCGTCACCGTGATGATGTCGGGCGCGAAGTCCACGATCAGCTTGACCTGGCGCTCGGTCATGCCGCCGGAGATCGGGATGGTCGCGCAGCCGAGCTGTTCGGCGCCGTAGTGAATGCCGAGACCGCCGGTGAACAGCCCGTAGCCATAGGCATTGTGGATCTTCATCCCGCGCCGGCCGCCGCTCGCGAAGATGCTCCGCGCGCAGACGTCGGCCCAGGTGCGGATATCGAGCTTGGTGTAGCCGACGACGGTCGGCTTGCCGGTCGTGCCGGACGAGGCGTGGATACGCACGATCTTGTCCATCGGCACCGCGAACATCCCATAGGGATAGTTCGCGCGCAGATCGTCCTTGGAGGTGAACGGAAATTTGTGCAAGTCCGCAAGGTCTTGCAGATCGTCCGGATGCACGCCCGCCGCTTCAAATGATTTCTTGTAGTGCGGCACGTTCTCGTAGGCATGCCGGAGCGACCATTTCATCCGCCGCAACTGCAACGCCGCAATCTCGTCGCGCGAGGCGAGCTCGATCGGGTTCAGGTCTTTCCTGTTCGGCGTCAGATCGGGCGCGCGCTTGGATGCCGGCATTAGATTTTCCTCTGCTGCGCGTTCCAATGTTTTTCCAGATTGCCGATCAGCGCGGGACTGAAGTGACAATAGGCCTGCTCGCGCGCATAGACCGCCATGTAGCGGCGGAACGTGTCGAGCGGTTCTTCCGAAACGCGGAACGCACGCCGGTTGCCGGCTGCGCTGACGACACCGGAGTCCGTGAAGCTTGCGATCACGCGCGTCAACGCGGCGTCCATCTCGTCCGCCGGCACGATCTCGTCGCAGATCATCCGGCCCTCGGGCGTATCGCAATCGAGACGCCGCCCCGACATGATCGCCTGCCGGGCGATACGGTCGCCGACAAAGCGCGGCAGCCGCATGTTCGAGACGCCCGGAATGATGCCCTCTTTGCGCGCCGGCAGCGTCATGTAGGCGTCGCGCCCGGCAATCACGTAGTCCATCGTCAGCAGGATCTGGCATCCGCCGCCGATCGCGAAGGTCTCGACCGCCGCCACCCAGGGCTTTTCGCTGGTGCCGCCGAAAATCTCGTCGGGATCGGCATCGGGCCGCGCAAGGCCGCGCATCATCTTGTTCACGAGGCCCATGTCGCGCGTGATATACCAAAGATAGGGAATCTTGCCGTAGTAGAGATGCGTGAGATTGATGCCGGCTGAGAAGATGCGCCGGCCGCGATATTTCGGGTGCTCGACAGTATCGCCGCGTAGCGCGACGAGCTCGCTGCCCGGATCGAGCAGCGCGAGATCGACTGCCGTCTCGGTTTCGGCGAGGGTCGTGTCATCCTCGGCGTTGAGATAGCGCGGATTGCGCATCGTCACGATGACGGCCTTGCCGCTGCGCGTGACCGATGCGGTATTGAAATCGATGTGGCCCTTGGCCTGGAATTCATCGTGCCGCGCAAGCGCCGCGGCGCTCGGCAGCAGCATCGCGTGGCAGAGATGCGCACCGCTGGCGGGATGCGCCAGCACACGTGATAGAAAGATCCCCTGGTCGGCTTCTACGCTGTCCTTGTCGCGCTGCGGCTTTTCGCTTTGCGCGGCGACCTGCGCGCGGGTCGGCGTCAGGCCCGGAATGAGATTTGCGGCCTCATAGGCGAGCTCTTCGGCGCGCACAAAGCTCGTTTGATTTTTCGTCAGCGCCGCGTAGACCGCCTGAACATGCCTGCCGAGAAATGCCTCGCGGCTCTCGCGTCCGATGTTCAAGATCGTCTCGGCCGCGCGCGCCTGCGCGGGAGCTCGCTTCGGCTTGTCCGGCAACGCGCCGAGCAGCTCGTATCCCTTGAGCCAGAATTTCGCGTGCCCATCGGCGTCGTGCTGAAAGTCCCGTGTGATGGCCGGACGTGATCCGGTCCAAGCTTCGGCCGAAGAACCGATATCTGACGCGGCAGCGTCGGTGGTCATTTGCATGCGTTTTCTCCCGGCGCAGAGAATACTACACACGACCGTCCGCGCCACACTCCGTCATGTCCGGCAACGGGAGAGTTCAGACCGTCTTCTCCGGCCATTGGCACAGATCATTGATCACGCATGTTTCGCACAGCGGCTTGCGCGCAACGCAGGTGTAGCGGCCGTGCAGGATCAGCCAATGATGCGCGTGCGTCATGTATTTGTCCGGAATGATCTTCTCGAGCTTCAGCTCCACTTCGAACGGCGTTGCCCCCGGCGCCATGTTGGTCCGGTTGCCGATACGGAAGATATGGGTGTCGACCGCGATGGTCTTTTCGCCGAACGCCACGTTGAGCACGACGTTCGCGGTCTTGCGCCCGACGCCGGGCAGCGCCTCCAGCGCCGCGCGATCATGCGGCACCTTGCCGCCGTGTTCGGCGACCAGCCGGCGCGACAGCTCGGCGACATTTTTCGCCTTGTTGCGATAGAGGCCGATGGTCTTGATCAGGTCACGAATCCTGTCTTCGCCGAGCGCCGCCATCTTCTCGGGCGTATCGGCCGCCGCGAACAGCGCCGGCGTCGCCTTGTTGACGCCCGCGTCGGTTGCCTGCGCGGACAGCACGACCGCGACCAGCAGCGTGAACGGATTGACGTATTGCAGCTCGGTCTTCGGCTCGGGGCTCACCTTATGGAAACGGCGGAACGCCTCCTCGACCTCGGCTGCGGTCCAGGCTCTTGGTTTCCCGGATTTTGGCTTGCCGGGCTTGGTTTTCCGGACTGCCTTGCTTGTCGCCTGGGGGGTCGTGCTGCGCGCCATGAAGCCGGTATAATGAACGCGCATGAGCGAGAGCAACGCCCAAGAGATCGTTCAGGGCGCCGAGCCCACTTTATTTTCCGCGATGCTGACCCCGCACCGGTCGCTCGGCGGCGTGGGATTCCTCGTGCTGATGGGGGTGATCTCGCTCGTCAGCTTCGTTGGCGGCGTGGTGTTCTACATTGTCGGCGCCTGGCCGGTGGGCGGGTTCTTCGGGCTTGATGCGGTGCTGATCTACTGGGCATTTCGGGTGAATTACCGCGCCGCCGAGGCCTATGAGGAAGTGACAGTTACGCCCTCCGAGCTGCGGGTGAAAAAGGTCACCCATCGCGGCGAAGTGGCCGAGTGGCTGCTCAATCCAGCCTGGGTGCAGCTCGACCGCGAGACGCATGAGGACTTCGGCCTGCTCGGCCTGTTCCTGGTTTCGCGCGGCAAGCGGCTGGCGGTGGCAAGCTTTCTCGATCCGGCCGGACGCGAGACTTTCGCGGCCGCGCTGGCGGCGGCGATCGGCGAAGCCAAACGCGGGCCGACGCGAACCTTGATCCCTCCCCCGCTTGCGGGGGAGGGTGGCCGAGCATAGCAAGGTCGGGTGGGGCGACCAGAAATCGGGTGGTTCGGCGTCCCGTACAGACCTAAGTTCAGGCAACAGATCATGACCACGGAGACCACCATGTTGTCCCCCGACCGCCTGCCTGACCTGGCGCCGCTGTCGGCTGCCAATGACGACTACGCGATCGTGCGTCGCGCGATCGCGTACATTTCCGAGCAATGGCGCGCGCAGCCCGAGATCGAGCAGATCGCACATGCGGTCGGCGTCACGCCGGATGAGCTGCATCACCTGTTCCGCCGCTGGGCCGGGCTGACGCCGAAGGCGTTCCTGCAGGCGCTCACCCTCGACAGCGCGCGCAAGCTGCTGCGCGACTCGGCGAGCGTGCTCGACACGACCTACGAGGTCGGTCTTTCCGGCCCCGGCCGCCTGCATGATCTTTTCGTCACACACGAATCGATGTCGCCGGGCGAATGGAAAGCCGGCGGCGAGGGCGTGACGATCGTCTACGGTTTTCATCCCTCGCAATTCGGCTACGCTCTGGTGATGGCGACGGATCGCGGCCTTGCTGGTCTCGCGTTCGGCGACTCGGGCGAGGAAAACGCGATGCTTGCCGACATGACCAAGCGCTGGCCCAAGGCCACCTATGTCGAGGACAAGGCGCGCACCGCGCCACTTGCGGCGCGCGTGTTCGATTCCAAACTGTGGCGTCCCGACCGCCCACTGCGCATCGTGATGATCGGCACGGATTTCGAGGTGCGTGTGTGGGAAACGCTGCTCGGCATCCCGATGGGCAAGTGCGCGACCTATTCGGACATCGCCGCCAAGCTCGGCAAGCCGAAGGCCGCGCGCGCGGTCGGCGCGGCGGTCGGCAAGAACCCGATGTCGTTCGTCGTCCCGTGCCACCGCGTGCTTGGGCGCTCGGGCGATATCACGGGCTATCACTGGGGAATGACCCGCAAGCGCGCGATGCTGGGTTGGGAAGCCGGGCAGGTAGCGTAGGTGCTGCTTATCCCTCCCCGCTTGCGGGGGAACTACGCCGCCAGATCGAGCTGCGACTCGACGGTCGAATCCGCATTCAGCCGATAGACGATCGGCACGCCGGTGGCGAGCTCGCGCTTCAAGATCGCCGCCGGCGTCAGACGCTCCAGCACCATGATCAGCGCGCGCAACGAATTGCCATGCGCCGAGATCAGCACGCGGTCGCCGCGCAGTACGCGCGGCAGAATCTCCTGCACGAAATAGGGCAGCGCGCGCGCGACCGTATCCTTCAGGCTCTCGCCCCCGGGCGGCGGCACGTCATAGGAGCGGCGCCAGATCAGCACCTGCTCCTCACCCCACTTCTTGCGCGCATCGTCCTTGTTCAGCCCGACGAGATCGCCATAGTCGCGCTCATTGAGCGCCTGATCGCGCACGATGGGAATGCCCGTCTGCCCCATCTCCTCCAAAATCAGATCGAGCGTGCGCTGCGCGCGCTTGAGCGCGGACGTATAGGCGACGTCGAAACCGAGACCCTGCGCCTTGAGCTTGCGACCGGCTGCGCGCGCCTCGGCAACGCCGGCCTCCGTCAGATCGACGTCCTTCCAGCCCGTGAACAGGTTCTTCAGGTTCCACTCGCTCTGGCCGTGCCGCACGAGCACGAGAAGGCGTTCGTTCATTGCTTCACCTCTTCAGTCCTTCAATCCCAGCACATCCTGCATCGCGTAAAGCCCCGGCTCGCGGCCGCGCGCCCATTGCGCGGCTTTCAGCGCGCCGCGCGCAAAGATCATGCGATCGGTCGCCTTGTGCACCAGTTCGATACGCTCATCGGCGCCGGCGAAAATCACGTGATGCTCGCCCGCGACCGTCCCGCCACGCAACGACGCAAAGCCGATCGATCCCACTTTGCGCGCGCCGGTGTGGCCGTCACGCCCGCGCTCGGAGTGCGTCGCCAGATCGATCCCACGGCCCGCGGCGGCGGCTTCGCCGAGCAGCAGCGCGGTGCCGGAGGGCGCATCGATCTTCCTGTTGTGATGCATCTCGAAGATCTCGATATCGAACTCTTCGCCGAGAGCCTGCGCGACCTTCCGGGTCAGCACGCCGAGCAGATTGACCCCGAGGCTCATGTTGCCGGATTTGACGATCGCGGTCTTTTTGGCGGCCTCCGCGACGATCGCATCGTCGGCGGGCGACATGCCGGTGGTGCCGATGATGTGCGCGAGATGGGTTTCAGCGGCGAGCGCGACCAGCTTCACGGTCGCGGCCGGAGCGGTGAAATCGAGGATCGCATCGGCGGCGAGCGCGAGCTGACGCACTTCGCTGGTCACCAGCACGCGGTTGGGCGGCAGGCCGGCGAGCACGCCGGAATCCTGACCCAGCAGCGCCGAGCTCTCGCCTTCCGTCGCGCCGGCCAGCATGAGGCCAGGCGTTTCGGAAATCAGCCTGACGAGCGTGCGTCCCATGCGCCCGCCGGCGCCGGCAACGATCAGCCGCATATCTGACATTCGGGCTCTCCTTTGGCGCTCGCGGTATAGCCCGATGACATGATGATGAAAAGGCGGCAGCTATTGCGGTTGCAGCCGTTCAGAGAGAAAGCCGAAGACGCGCGCGTGATACGCCTCCAGGCCATATTGCTCGGCATCGACGTGACCGGCGCCCTGGATCAGCCAGATGTATTTCGGCGGCTGCGCCCGCCAGAACATCGCGGTGGTTTCCTCCGGCGTCGTGCTCGTATCGCTCGTTCCGCCGATCACCAGGACCGATGCCTTGATATCCGCCATCCGGTCGATCGGCCGCAAATCGGAGGAGGTGGCGCCGAGGATCGGCGCCATCAGAAGTTCAAACAGCCGCGCGATAGGTTTTGAAACCAGCGGCCCGAGCGGCGCGCCGAGAACTGCGTTGATGCGATTGGCGGTCGCGGATGCGATGTCCGGATAGACCGACTCCAGCACCATGGCGTCGACGCGCAGACCGCCCGGTGCGAGCAGCGCTGCGGCACCGCCGAGCGACGAACCGATCACGCCGATCCGCTCGCTCGGCGCACGCTGCCGCATGAACGCGACGGCCGCCGCCGCATCACGGCCCTCCAGGTGGCCGAACGTGATACGCGCACCGGTGCTCTCGCCGTGCGCCTGGAAGTCGAACAGCAGAACCGCAAAGCCCTGCGCCGACAGCAGCCGCGCGCGCCGCAGCATGGCAAGACGATTGGCGCGCACGCCGTGCATCAGCACGACGGCGCCGTGGCCGGGTTGACCTGCGATAAACCAGCCACGGATCGTGGCGCCGGACGCGGATGGAAATTCCACGACCTCGACATCGAGGTCGGCCGGCGGCGCGCCGATGGCGGTCTGCGCGGGCGCGGAAAGCCTGAGGCCGACGCCGACGACCGCCACGCAGAGTCCAACGATCCCGACAACGGTCAGGACCGCGATCCGCCTGAACCAGGACAACAAAATGAGCGCGCGTCAGCTATCGCCCGGCTGTGCGCCATCGTAGCCTTCGACGATCACGATATCGGCGACCGAATGCGGCACGCGCAGCGTGATCGCGTGCTGATATTCGGGCGAGTTGTAGCAGGCGAGCGCGGTCGCGTAGTCCTTGAACTCGAGCACGACGTTGCGTGAACGGCTTGAGCCTTCGGGATTCTCGCACGGCCCGCCGCGCACCAGAAACTTCGCGCCGTATTTTTTGAACGGGATCGCGTTGGCCACCATGTAGGCCTTGTAGGCCTCCGGGTTGCTGATATCGACGCGGCCGATCCAGTAGGCCTTGGGCATTCTTGGCTCCTTAGAATTGCGCTCCGTGGAATGACTTGGCGGCCTTCGTCATCTCGGCGACGATCGCCTCCACGCAGGCTTTCGGATCGCTCGCCGCCGTGATGGGGCGGCCAACCACCAGATAGTCGGCGGTCGCCCCGATGGCTTGCGCCGGCGTCATCACGCGCTTCTGATCGCCATGCGCGGCGCCTTCGGGCCGGATGCCCGGGGTCACGAGCAGCATGTCGCCGCCGACGACAAGACGCAGCGGTGACGCTTCCTCGGCCGAGCAGACGAGGCCGTCGACGCCGATGTCCTGCGCCTGCTGCGCGCGGCGGGCGACCAGCGCATCGACGCCCATCGCATAGCCGGACTCGGCAAGGTCGATATCGTCGTAGGAGGTCAGCACCGTGACGGCGAGAACCTTGAGGCTGGAGCCGCGGCGCGCCGCGACGGCCGCCTTCATGGTCTGCGGAAACGCATGGATCGTCAGGAACGTGACGCCCAGCCGCGCGACATTCTCCACGCCCTTGGCGACCGTGTTCTCGATATCGTGCAGCTTCATGTCGAGGAACACGCGCTTGCCGGCGCTGATCAGCGTATTCGCCAGGGAAAGGCCGCCCGCGAAGGCAAGCTGATAGCCGATCTTGTAAAATGTGACGGCATCGCCGAGCCGTGCCACCATCGCCTCGGCGTCGCGTGGCGTGTTCAAGTCGAGCGCGACAATCAGGCGATCGCGGGGACTGAGCGGCACGGCCACCTCCGGAAGATGTCTGGCGGTCGGTGCCGCTCCAGACCCGCGATGCCGCAGCGGAAGCGCCAAGTCAACCGCGCGAAGTCAACCGCGCAACTCAACCGTGCCGGTAGACCCACACGCGCGCCGGCGGCAAGTTGAGCCAGATCCGCTCCGAGGCCTCGACCTTGACGCCGGCGAGCTTGGGGATCGGCGGCACCACCGCGTAGGTGAACTGCACGAACGGCGCCTGCGGCTGCAGCAGCGCCAGCGCGTCGCGCAGCAGGCGCAACCGGGTGCGCAGCGGCTTGGTCATCAGCGGCAGGCCGGAGACGACCGCCGAGACCTCATGGCGCGTCAGCGCGCCGAGCGAATCGCGTAAGCGATAGGCGTCGCCCTGCACGATGGTCGCCTGAGGAAAACGCTGGCGCAGCAACTGACAGAATGTCGGGTTGAATTCGACCAGCACGAGCCGGGAGGGATGCACCCCCTGCTCGATCAACGCTTCGGTCACCGGCCCGGTGCCGGGCCCAAGCTCGATCACGGGGCCATCGCCGTGCGGATCGACGTAGCTGGCCATGCTGCGGGCCAGCGCCTTGCTCGACGGCGTCACCGCGCCCATCGAGAGCGGCTTCTTGATCCAGGAACGGATGAAGCGGACTTCGTCGTTGAGGCGGATGCCGTTCTTCTGCTCGAAGCGGCGAATGCTGATTTCGATGTTGCGGCCGATCTTCTGCTCGATCAGGCGGAACGGGCGCTCGACCTTCTGCTCGAAGGTTTCCTCGATCAGCCGGACTCGCTTCTCGATGTTCTTCCCGATCATCTGCTCGAAAAGGCGGATGCGCTTCTCGAACTGCTCTAGGGCCTGCATGGGCATCGGGAACGCGACCGGATTATTGCACTTTTGTAACAGCAAGGGGTAACGGCCCGGCGGCCGAGGGTCAAGACATCCGTGGGTCAACAAGGTTAAGCAGGTGCTCAAGCAGAGCCTTGACGATTCCCTAGACCGTCAAGGAACTCTTTGACTTTGGAGAAGAATCCAGCAGCCTCCGGCTGCGTTTCGGTCGACGATTGCTTGTCGAATTCCTGCAGCAATTCTTTTTGTCGCTTGGTGAGCTTTTGCGGCGTCTCGACCACGACCTGCACATACATGTCGCCGCGCTCGCGCGAGCGCAGCACCGGCATGCCCTTGCCGGCAAGCCGAAACCGTCCACCCGAATGCGTGCCCTCGGGCACCTTCACCTTGGTCTTGCCGCCGTCGATGGTCGGCACATCGAAGCTTCCGCCGAGCGCGGCCGTCACCATCGAGATCGGCACGCGGCAATGCAGATCGGCGCTGTCGCGCTGGAAGAACTGATGCGGCCCGAGCGACAGGAAAATATAAAGATCGCCGGTCGGCCCGCCGCGCACGCCGGCTTCGCCTTCACCGGCGAGGCGGATGCGCGTGCCGTCCTCGACACCGGGCGGCACATTGACCGACAGCGTGCGCTCGCGCGTGACGCGGCCGGAGCCCGAGCAGTTCGGGCACGGATTGTCGATCACCTGGCCGCGGCCCTGACAGCCGACGCAGGTGCGCTCCAGCGTGAAGAAGCCTTGCGTGTGGCGCACCTTGCCGGCACCGCCGCAAGTCGGGCAGGTCTTCGGCTTGGAGCCAGCCTTGGCGCCGTTGCCCGAACAGGCCTCGCAGGTCACCGACGTCGGGATGCGAATCTGCGCGGTCTTGCCCGCATAGGCTTCCTCGAGCGTGATCTCCATGTTGTAGCGCAGGTCCGCGCCGCGCTCGCGGCCGCCGCCTCTGCCGCCACGCCGGCCGCCGCCCATGCCGAACAGATCCTCGAAAATGTCCGAGAAGCTCGACGCGAAGTCCGAGCCGAACCCATGTCCGCCGCCGCCCCCCTGCTCGAACGCCGCATGGCCGAAGCGGTCATAGGCGGCGCGCTTCTGCTCGTCCTTGAGCACATCGTAGGCTTCGTTGATTTCCTTGAACTTGTGCTCGCAATCCTTGTCGCCGGGATTGCGGTCGGGGTGCCACTTCATCGCCAGCTTGCGATAGGCGGTCTTCAATTCGCCGTCGCTCGCGGTGCGTTCGACTTCAAGGATTTCGTAAAAATCGCGCTTGGACATCAGATCGGCGCCCCAAAGCCGGAAAGCTTCCGACAAAAATACACCCCCGGACTTAGCCCGAGGGTGCTGATCGTTTCAATCGCGCCGCGCATGCGCTTGTCAGTCCCGGCGCTTGCTTTAAGCGGATTTCTTGTTCTTCTTGTCGTCATCGACCTCGGTGAATTCCGCGTCGACGACATCATCCTTCGGCGCGCCGGCATGTCCGGCGTCGCCGCCCGGCGCACCAGGAGCAGCCTCGTCCTTCTGCGCCTGCGCATACATCGCTTCGCCGAGCTTCATGGACGCCTGCGCCAGCGTGTTGGACTTCGCCTTGATGGCTTCGGCGTCATCGCCCTTGAGGGCCTCGCGCAGATCGCTCAACGCATCCTCGATGGCGCGGCGCTCGGGTTCGCCGACCTTGGAGCCATGCTCGGCGAGCGCCTTCTCGGTCGAATGGACCAGCGCCTCGGCGTGGTTCTTGGCTTCGACCGCGGCCTTGCGCTTCTTGTCTTCCTCGGCGTGCGCCTCCGCGTCCTTGACCATCTTCTCGATGTCATTATCGGACAAGCCGCCCGACGCCTGGATGCGGATCTGCTGCTCTTTGCCGGTGCCCTTGTCGCGCGCCGACACATTGACGATGCCGTTGGCGTCGATGTCGAACGTAACCTCGACCTGCGGCACGCCGCGCGGTGCCGGCGGCAGGCCGACGAGATCGAACTGGCCGAGGATCTTGTTGTCGGCCGCCATCTCGCGCTCGCCCTGGAACACCCGGATCGTCACAGCCGTCTGGTTGTCCTCGGCGGTCGAGAATACCTGGCTCTTCTTGGTCGGGATCGTGGTGTTGCGGTCGATCAGGCGCGTGAATACACCACCCAGCGTCTCGATGCCGAGCGAAAGCGGGGTCACGTCGAGCAGCAGCACGTCCTTGACGTCGCCCTGCAGCACGCCGGCCTGAACCGTCGCACCGATCGCCACCACCTCGTCGGGGTTGACGCCCTTGTGCGGCTCCTTGCCGAAGAACTGCTTCACGACATCCTGCACCTTCGGCATGCGCGTCATGCCGCCGACCAGAACCACTTCATTGATTTCGGCCGCCGACAGGCCGGCATCCTTCAGCGCCTTGCGGCACGGCTCGACGGTCTGCTGGATCAGATCGTCCACCAGCGCTTCGAACTTGGCGCGCGTGAGCTTCAGGGTCAGATGCTTCGGACCGGTCGCATCCGCGGTGATGAACGGCAGGTTGATCTCGGTCTGCGTCGTGGACGAGAGCTCGATCTTGGCCTTCTCGGCGGCTTCCTTCAGCCGCTGCAGCGCGAGCTTGTCGCGGCGCAGGTCGATGCCCTGCTCCTTCTGGAACTCGTCGGCCAGATAGCTGACCAGCCGCATGTCGAAGTCTTCGCCGCCCAGGAACGTGTCGCCGTTGGTGGACTTCACCTCGAACACGCCGTCGCCGATTTCCAGGATCGAAATGTCGAACGTGCCGCCGCCAAGGTCATAGACGGCGATCATGCCGCTCTTGGCCTTGTCGAGACCATAGGCGAGGGCCGCCGCGGTCGGCTCGTTGATGATGCGCAGCACTTCGAGGCCGGCGATCTTGCCGGCGTCCTTGGTGGCCTGGCGCTGGGCGTCGTTGAAGTACGCCGGCACCGTGATGACGGCCTGCTCGACTTTCTGCCCGAGATAGCCCTCGGCGGTCTCCTTCATCTTCTGCAGAATGAAGGCGGAAATCTGCGAGGGGGAATAGGATTTGCCGTCCGCCTCGACCCAGGCGTCGCCGTTGCCGGC
>JBBWZU010000263.1:0-10366 GCA_039649225.1 Hyphomicrobiales bacterium
CCTTCTTCGGCGATCTGCTTGGTTTCCTTCTCGATGATCGAGAGCGTCTCGGCGGCCCGATCGCCGCGCGTGGCGGTGCCGCCGCTGATGATCGCCGAATGATCCATCCAGATCAGGCTGGTGCGGATGCCATAGGCGAGCCCGCGCTTCTCGCGGATCTCGGTGTAGAGCCGCGAGGTCATCGAGCCGCCGGCATAAATGTGGTTGACGACGTAGGCGGTGAAGAAATCCGGGTCCTCGCGGGCGATGCCGGGCGCGCCATAGGTGATCACGGTCTGCGGCACGTCGAGATTGACGACGATGCGCTCGCCGAGCCCCTGGATCTTGATATCCGGCACCGGCGCAAGCGTCGCCTTGGCGGGGAGCGCGCCGAACACGCGATCGATCATCTTTCCGGCAGCTTCGGGCGTGATGTCGCCGACGATGGCGACCGTCAGCGTGTCGCGCGCAAACACGTTGCGCACGTAGGTCTTCATGTCATCCACGGTCACCGCGGCGATCGATTCCGGCGTGCCGTCGGCCGGGCGTCCATACGGGTGGTTCGGGTACGCGGCCGCCCAGAAGCGCCGCGTCGCAATATCGTTCGGGTTGGTGCTGGCGCGGCTGAGATTGGCCAGCAACTGATCGCGGATGCGCTGCACCGGCTCGGCGTCGAAGCGCGGCGCGGTGAGCGCGAGGCGAAGCAGGTCAACGGCCTCGTCGAGATTCAATGTCAGCGAGCGCAGCGAGCCGCGGAACTGGTCGCGCGAGGCGGTAAAGCCGAGTTGGATCGCCTTCTCCTCCATCCGCTCCTGGAAGGCGGTGGAGTCGATATCGCCCGCGCCCTCGTCGAGCAGCGCAGCGGCCATGTTTGCGACGCCCGGTTTGTCGGCCGGATCCGCGTTCGCGCCACCCGTGAAGGCGTAGTCGAGCGAGACCATCGGCACGGTCGGTTCACGCACCAGCCAGGCCTTGATGCCACCGGGGCTGACGATCGGTTCGATCTTGCTGGCGGCGTGCGCGCCGCATGCCAATGAGGCGGTGAAAACGACGCCCAACGCTGCGGCAAAAAGCCTGTTCACGACTTTTTCTCCTCGCGCGCGGGTTCCCGGACCAGATAGCCGGTGACCGAATGGCGTTTGTCGAGATAACGGCGCGCCACATCGCGCACCTGCTCGACCGTCACGGCGCGCAGCCGCTCCGGCCGCGCCAGCACGTCCTCGACCGTAGAGCCGGTGGTCAGCGCCGCGCCATACATGCGCGCGAGCGTCGCCTGGTTGTCCTGGGCATAGATGTAGTCGGCGATCATGCGGCTCTTGGAACGCTCGAGCTCGTCGGCCGTCGGTCCCTTGTCGAGGAAGTCGGCGATCACGGCATCGATCGCGCCCTCGACCTTTTCCAGCGTGACGCCGGCCGCGGGCGTGCCGCTGACGCCAAAACGCGAGTCATCAAGCGAAGTGCCCTGGTACCAGGAGCCGGTGCTGGTGGCGACGCGCTGCTCCATGACCAGCGCGCGATTGAGGCGGCTGTTCGACCCGCCGCCGAGGATCTGCGCCAGCACGTCAAGCGCGTCGGCATCGCCGTTCTTCGAGGTGGTGTAGGATGGCACCAGATAGCTGCGCTGCAGGTTCGGCTGGGTGACGCGCAGGTCCGCGAAAGTCACGCGGCGTTCGACGATCTGTGGCGGCTCCTGCGGGCGCTTGCGCGGGCCGCCGATCCCTTCGACACGCGCGATCTTGCCATAGGTCTTTTCGGCGAACGCCTTGACTTCCTCGACCGTCACGTCGCCGGCGACCACCAGCACGGCGTTGTTCGGCGCATAGAAGCGCCGGTACCAGCCGAGCGCATCCTGGCGGTCGAGCGTCTCCATTTCGTGGCGCCAGCCGATCACCGGCCGGTGATAGGGATGATTGAGGAACTGCGCTGCCTGCACTTGCTCGCTCAACCGTGCCGCGGGATCGTTGTCGATGCGCTGGTTGCGCTCTTCGAGGATCACATCGCGCTCGCTCGCCACGATGTCATCCGTGAGTACGAGGCCGCGCATGCGGTCGGCCTCGAAATCCATCAGGGTCAGCAGATGCTCGCGCGAGGTGCGCTGGAAGTAGCCGGTGTAGTCCGCGGCCGTGAAGGCGTTCTCCTGGCCGCCAATGGCGGCAAGCTGCTTGGTGAAGCGGCCGGCCGGATTCTTTGCCGTGCCCTTGAACATCAGATGCTCGAGGAAATGCGCGATGCCGGATTTTCCGTCAGTCTCATCGGCGGCACCGACGCGGTACCACAGCATGTGGGTCACGACCGGCGTGCGGCGATCGGGAATGACCACGACCGCAAGACCGTTATCCAATGTGAATTGCGCGACATTGGTTGCGGAGGTGGCGCGGGCGGCCGGAGCGAGCAGAGCAGCGCACAGGCAAAGGATGAGGGCGGCGCGGATCAGGGTTTTAGGCAAGGCGGTACCTTCGATGCCGGTCCAATTGCGGGATTACCGGCCGTTGCGCGGCATGGCGAGCGGGTTACTCTCGTCCAACTGGACGATCGAAGATGGTGGGAATCTTCCAGCCATTGCGCTCCTCGCCGACCGCATAGGGCGCAGCCGACGACGGAGTCTGATAACCTGGCGGCGGCGCCGTCAGCGACGTGCGCGGCGGTTCCTCGGTGAAGGTCGCTGATGGGCCGCTATAGCGGCCCATAAGCCCGTCGAGGCTAAAGATGCTGCCTTTGTCACCGAGTTGGTTCGGAGTCAGCTGGCGGCCGATATTCTGTTGCTCGATCGATCCAGTCGTCTGCGAGGGGTCAGTGACGCGCCCTGCGCCCGCGGCTTGCCCGCGGCGCAATTCGTCGGGCGTGAGGGCCGATTCGCTTCCCGGGTCGTTCATCGTCGCACGGGCGTTCGGCTTAGCTTTGACCGCCACGCGGCGCTCCGGTTCCTTCGGCCAGGCTGGATTGCGCGCCGATGCGGCGGCACTTTCCGGGGGAGGCAGGTCGCGCGTCGGCGGGATCACCAGCGGCGAGCGTTCGCGGTAGTCGATGCCGGCGCGGCCGACATCGACGCCCATTCCGCCGAGAATGTTCTTGATGACTTTCTGCTCGAAGGTGTCGTCGTCGTCCTCGGCATGCGCCGTCAGCGCGGCCGGCAGGCAGAGCACCATTCCACAGGCATACGCCAGCAAGAGCCGGCGCAGCCGAGATTGATCGTTACGCATGGCGAACATCCGCTTCACCGTTCAATGATCACGATCGACATGCGACCGGCGGCGCCACCCCCGCGGCGGGTTTCGCGCTGCTTATCAGGGGGGATCGGGGCGCTTTTGCGGCACCCCTCCCCCAAGGAAAGATTCATACAACAGTCCGATGACCCCGGCAACGATAGCTGCATCCGCTAGGTTAAACACGTACCAGGTGAAATTGAACGTCGGTGTCGTGATGTGGAACAACACGAAGTCGACGACCGCCCCATAGGCGACCCGGTCGATCGCATTGCCGATCGCGCCGCCGATGATGAGGCCGAGCGCAACCGCGGTCAGGCGCTGCTCGGCACGCGCGAGCCAAATCCACAGCAGCACCACCGCGCCGAGCTTGAGCGCGAGCAGCACGAAGCGGCCGAAATCGCCATCCTGTGGAAACAGGCCGTAGCTGATCCCGGTGTTCCAGGTGAGCACGAGGTCGAGGAACGGCGTCAGGTGCACGATCCCGCGGTTGGCAAGATCGAACCAGAACAGCAGCCAGAGCTTTGCCGCCTGATCGGCCGCCCCCGCGATGACCGCCGCGATCAATCCGATGCGCGTGAGCGGGCCATACAAATACTGCACGTCACTCCGCCGCCTTGGCCATCGCGTCCCATTCGCGCAGCGCCTGCGCATCGCGCGGGCTCAGGTCGGGATACTGCGGATCGGAACCGACGGAGGGCAGGATTTTCCACGAGCGCGCGCATTTCCTCCCCTCGGCCAGGCGCGGCACGACCGCAACGCCGCCGACATCGGCCAGACGAAACGCCTCGACCGGGCCGTCGCCCTCGGCCAGCGTCGCGCCCGACGTGATCGAGACTTCGGCCAGATCGACATCGACCAATGCGGCGAACAGGTCCTCGTCGGACACGTAGACGATCGGGGCGGCCTCCAGCGAGGAGCCGATGCGCTTGTTGGCGCGTTCGACCTCGAGCGCGCCGGTGACGACGCGGCGCACGGTACGGATCTTGCGCCACTTTTCGGCCAGCGCATCGTCGCGCCAGGCGGCCAGCACCTTGGGGAAGGTTTCGAGGTGGACCGAGGACTCGTCCGGATAGCGCGCGAGCCAGGCTTCCTCGGCGGTAAAACACAGCATCGGCGCGAGCCAGCTCACCGTGCATCGGAACAGATAGTCGAGCACGGTGAGCGCCGCCTTGCGCGTCGCCGAGGAATAAGGATCGCAGTAGAGCGCATCCTTGCGGATGTCGAAATAGAAGGCCGACAGATCGACCGTCATGAACTGGTTGAGCGCCGCGAAGATGCGCTTGTAGTCGAATTCTTCGTAGGCTTGTCGCACCTGTGTGTCGAGCGCGGCGAGGCGATGCAGCATCAGCCGCTCGAGCTCGGGCATCTTGTCGACCGCGACGCGATCCTCGTCGCGGAAATGCGCCAGATTGCCGAGCATCCAGCGGACGGTGTTGCGCAGCTTGCGATAGGTATCGACCGTGGTCTTGATGATTTCCGGTCCGATGCGCACGTCATCGGCGTAGTCGGATGCGCACACCCACATGCGCAGGATGTCGGCACCGGACTGTTTCATCACGTCCTGCGGCGCGACGGTGTTGCCGAGCGACTTCGACATCTTGCGTCCATGCTCATCGAGCACGAAGCCATGCGTCAGCACGACGTCGAACGGCGCGACACCGCGCGTGCCGCAGCTTTCCAGCAGCGAGGAATGAAACCAGCCGCGGTGCTGGTCGGAGCCTTCCAGATACATCACGGTGTCCGGTCCGCCATGGATCTTGCGCTCGACGCCGGCAAGGCTTGGAAAATGCCGCGGATCTTCCAGCACGAAGGCATGCGTCGAGCCGGAATCGAACCAAACGTCGAGAATATCGTCGATCTTCTTCCACTCTTCGCTGGCCAAGCTGCCGAGAAAACGCTCGCGCGCGCCCGCCGCATACCAGGCATCGGCGCCTTCGGCCTCGAATGCCTCGCCGATGCGCTTGTTCACGGCCTCGTCCTGCAGAATTTCAACCGAGCCATCGGGCATTTCGCGCACGAATACCGCGATCGGCACGCCCCAGGCGCGCTGGCGCGACAGCACCCAGTCGGGCTTGCTGACGATCATGCCGGTGATGCGGTTCTGCCCCTGCGGCGGCACCCAGCGCGTCACTTTGATCGCTTCGAGCGCGCGGTGGCGCAGCGTGTCGCCGGCCTTGGAGTTGCCGGCATCATCCGCGATGGGCTTGTCCATCGCGATGAACCATTGCGGCGTGTTGCGGTAGATCACCGGCTTCTTGGACCGCCACGAATGCGGATACTGGTGCTTCAACCGCCCGCGCGCGAGCAATTGTCCCGCCGCGGCGAGCGCCTTGATGACCGCGTCGTTGGCGTCGCCCTTCTCGCCCTTGTCGTTGAGCACGCGCTTGCCGGAAAAGCCCGGAGCGTGATCGGTCAGCGCGCCGTTCTCGTCGACCGTATAGGGGATCGTGGTGTTGATGCCGCGCGGCTCGAGTTCGCGCGCGCCCGCGGTCCAGATGTCGAAGTCCTCGCGGCCATGCCCGGGCGCCGAATGCACGAAACCAGTGCCGGCGTCGTCGGTCACGTGATCGCCCGGCAACAGCGGCACGACGAACCGGTAGCCGCCCTCGAGGCCTTTGAGCGGATGCACGCAGCCAAGGTGCAGGAGATCGTCAGCCGGCACGTCGCGCAGGCGCTCGAACGCCGCCACCCGTGCCTGCCGGAACGTGTCATCCGCGAGCTTGTCGGCGAGGATCAACCGGTCGCCGGCCTGGGCCCAATTCTCGGCGGGCGCATCGGTGACCTGGTAAAGGCCGTAGGGGATCTTCGGCGCGTACGCGATCGCGCGGTTGCCAGGAATCGTCCACGGCGTCGTCGTCCAGATGACGACCGATGCGCCGTCATAGGTTTTCTCAAGCGCCTTGAACCGCGCGTCCTCGCCGTAGGCGAACCCGACCGGAAACTTCGCCCAGATCGTGTCGCTGGTGTAGTCCTCGTACTCGACTTCGGCCTCGGCGAGCGCGGTCTTCTCGACCACCGACCACATCACCGGCTTCGAGCCACGATAGAGCGTGCCATTGGCGGCGAATTTCATCAGCTCGCGCGCGATCTGCGCCTCGGCGGCAAAGCTCATCGTGGTGTAGGGGTTCGCCCAATCACCGGTCACGCCGAGCCGCTTGAACTCCTCGCGCTGCACGCCGAGCCAGTGCGTGGCGAATGCGCGGCATTCGGCGCGGAATTCGTTGATCGGCACCGCGTCCTTGTTCTTGCCCTTGGCGCGATACTCTTCCTCGATCTTCCATTCGATCGGCAGGCCGTGACAGTCCCAGCCCGGCACGTAGTTGGAATCGTAGCCGAGCATCTGCTGCGAGCGGGTCACCACATCTTTCAGGATCTTGTTCAGCGCCGTGCCGATATGGATGTTGCCGTTGGCGTAGGGCGGTCCGTCATGCAGGACGAACTTGGTGCGGCCATTGGCGGCCTCGCGCAGGCGGGCGTAGAGATCAAGCTTCTCCCAGCGCGCCAAGAGCTCCGGCTCCTTTTGCGGCAAGCCGGCACGCATCGGGAATTCGGTCTGCGGCAGGAACAGAGTCGTACTGTAGTCGCGGGCATCGGTCATGGCGGACTGCTAATCAATTCGGGTTGCGCGGGAAAGGCTTACGACGCTCCGGCGCTCGGCCTGACGAATCAGGCGGAGGCCGGGCCCGTAATTCGCGAAGACGCCGGGCCGGCGACGCTGGTCATGAGGCTGCGCGCGTTCATGCGGCGAGCTTGTAGCAGGCGAGTCGGGCGGCGAAAAGGCCGCTTGAAAATGCTGGATTATGAAGGACTTGAGGTGAATACGCGGCGCGCCGCGTCGAAACCGCGGCGGCTATCTTGAAGCCAGATTCGGTGCCAGGTTCGTTGGCCCGCGGCAAGACGCTCGGCGTCCTGCAAGGGAGATCGCGGCCGATCAGCCAAACAGCGCGTCGATATCGTCCTGCGAGGCGTGGCCGACGTCCTCGCCGTCGAGCTTCGGTCCGTTGAGCAGCTTGGCATCGCCCTCGCGCTCGGCGACCGTCTCGACCTGGATATCCTTGAAGGCCTCGAGGCCGCCCCAGATCTCCATCATGCGGACGATGTGCGTCTCGATGAATTTCAACGCGCCGACGACCTTGCTGATGCGCTGGCCGGTCAGGTCCTGGAAATTGCACGCCTCGAAGATCTTGACGACGCGCTCCTGCACGTCCTGCGCCATCGCCTGGTCTTGCTCGTCCTTAAGGCGGGCCACCAGCGTGTGCGCGATCTGATCGATCTCTTCGGCATTGGTCAGGATTGAATCGGTCGCGTGGGCGGTGCCGCCGACGATCGCGTCCAGCTCGTTGGTGACGCGTGCCATCTCCGGCCCTTCAAAGCCGGTGACGTGCACTGTCGCAAGCTCCTGCTTGGTGCGGTTGATGGCATCATAGATAAGGTCGAGCTCGCCCTTGAGCTTGGCGGCTTCGACGAGCTGCGCGTTGTAGGCCTCGATCATCGACGCGGTCACCTGCTCGGGCGGCCGCACCAGCGCGCGCAACGCCCGCAGCTCCGACATGACCTCGTCATGATGCGCCCCATGACCGTGGCCGTGCCCATGGGCACGTCCGGTCATGCGATCCATCGATTCGACGCGAAAGGTTTTGCGCCGCGCTTGCATTCGTCGTCCCCGTTTAGGCCAGAGCAGATCATCCTTATCGCGGCGTCTTTAAGAACAGGTTCACAGCAGCCAATTTGACGCAATATCTTTATGAAAACGCGGCATTAACCACGCGGCTTTGCGCAAAATAAACCGTAACATGACGAACGGAGTCTGAATCCCTTCAAACCAAAGCGCCAGCGCGTTTCGTTTACCAAACGGACGATCTTCTGCGGTGTGATCGCATACGTAAGAAGCCGGAGCCTCCGGCCTCATGTCACGACGATCATGTCAAAGAGTACGTCGATGTCCCGTCATCTCCTTTCCCTTGTCGTCATCAGTGCACTGGGTACCGTTCCGGCCACCGCGCAAGTTCTTGCGCCGCAAGTTTCCGCTCCGCAGATCTATGCGCAGCAGCGCGAGGCCGTGCCGCCAGCCCAGATGCCGCAAGCTCAGCTGCGCTATGCGGCCGCGCCGCGCAGCGAAATGGGCGGCGGCTTTGTCGAATTCCTGTTCGGCGGCGGCGAGCCCCCGCGCACACGGCGCGCCATGCCGGCCGATCCCTATGCGGGCCAGCGCTATGAGGTCGAGCCCGGTCTTGCGCCGCGCGGCTCGCTCTACGGCGCGCCGCAGGGCACGCAGGCGGCTGAGCCTCCCCGCCAGATGGACCCGCGCTTCGAGAAGCAAGTCGTATCGTATGACGGCAAGCACGAACCGGGCACGATCGTGATCGATACGCCGAACCGCTTCCTCTATCTGGTGCAGGAGAACGGCAAGGCGGTGCGTTACGGCATCGGTGTCGGCCGCGAGGGCTTCCGCTGGTCCGGCGTGAAGAGCATTACCCGCAAGGCGGAATGGCCGGACTGGACGCCGCCGCCGGAAATGCTCAAGCGCCGCCCTGATCTTCCGCGTCACATGGCGGGCGGCCCGGAAAATCCGCTCGGCGCACGCGCGATGTATCTTGGCTCATCGCTCTACCGCATCCATGGATCGAACGAGCCCTGGACGATCGGCACTGCGGTCTCCTCCGGTTGCATCCGCATGCGCAACGAGGATGTCACCGACCTCTACGAGCGCGTGAAGGTCGGCACCAAGGTGATCGTGATCTGATCGCTTTCTTAATTCGCAACCAACGGGCCGTCGCGGCAACGCGGCGGCTTTTTTTGCGTTATTGAGCGCTGAATGGCGGGCGCGAGCGCCGTTCAGTCGGGGTTCATACGTATGGTCCGAAGTTCCGCGCGGGCACGGTTACCCCTGGAGAGGACGATGAAGCGCATCACCACGTTGCTTGTTGCCGCCGCGGTTGCGACCGCGATGGTCTCCGTACCGGTTCGCGCCGAGATGGCGCAACAGTCGACGACCGACAAGGTCAAGACCATGACCAAGGAGCAATGGGCCAAGCTGCGCGCGGAATGGAAGAAGGACAAGGCGAAATTCACCGCCTGCAACGACAAATCCAAGGCGGACAAGTTGAAAGGCCGCAAGCGCTGGGCCGCGATCTACGACTGCATGACGCAGTAATTCTGACCGAGGGCCGCTAAGGCACCGAACGTATCAGGCCGCCGCAGTGGATGCGGCGGCCTTCGAAACGAAGTGCGATCAGTCGAAGCTCTCTGGCCACTTCCTCGTCCAAATAACCCTCATGCGCGCGGGGCAAACTTTGCCCTCACACGCGCAACGTCAGCCTCGGACGCAAACTCGCCGCGGTCGGCCGCGGCGAGCCCAGATTCGACCTTCTGCAATTGCCAGGCGTTGACCTCGACAAAGTCGTGCACGGCCTCCGCCACCAGCGAGTCGCGCGAACGCTCCGTTTGTCGCGCGAGCCGATCGAGCGCATTCAGCGTGTCACCGTCAAGTTCGACGGTCAGAGCATTCGCCATCTTGTGACCCTCTTGGCATCGGATGATCCTATTCGAAGCATGAGACACGGCAAACCGTCCTCAAACGTCTTCGCTATCGCTACCGCCGTCATAGCTGTCATCCGCGACATCAGCCGCCTCATCGGCATCCGCGTCGTCATCGGCGTCCTGGTCGGCTTGCGACGTGCCGCCGAAAGAGCCGCTGCCGCGCGAGCCCCTGATATCGCCGAGGCCCGCGTCGCGGGCCAGATCGCTGTCAGCCGCGTTGCCGCGCCAGGGCGAGCCTTCGCGGCCGCTCAACGAATCGAGCGCGCCCGCAGCTGGGCTTGAGCTTTGATGCCCGCCCATGGCCGAGCGGATACCGCCCATCAGCAGCGAGCCGCCGATCACGCCGGCAGCGGCCGCCGCCGCCGAACCAAGGAACGAACCGCCGCCGCCACCTACGGGGGCCTGCTGCATCGGCGCCCCGCCCGGATAGCCTTGCTGATAGCCGCCCTGCTGGTAGCCGGCCGATTGGCCGCCGGCCTGGCCCCCGCCCTGCCCCCAAGGACCGCCAGGCTGGCCGCCGGGCGCTCCGCCTTGCGGTACGCGCGGCACCGAGCCGCGCGGCTCGTCGCGGCCGAAAATCGACTCGCGCATCGAATCGAGAAAACCGCGCGGCGGCTCCGGCTGTTGCGGTGTCCCGCTGG
>JBBWZU010000290.1:0-7943 GCA_039649225.1 Hyphomicrobiales bacterium
CGCAGGTTCGCGGTCCCAAGCATCAGGCACACGATCATGGCGGCGAAATAGATCCATTCTTTCTTTTCGATCGGCAGGCCGGCGGTGAGCAGGCGGACTTTTAGAAAATAAAGCAGATACGCGCCCGAGACCGCGACCAGCAGCCAGCCGGTGCGCTTCTGACGGTCATCGAGAAACTTCACCATTGATCCCCGAGATGGTGCGCGACGCTGTCGAGGTCCTTGTCGCCGCGCCCGGAAAGATTGACCACGATCAAGTGATCCTTCGGCTTGTCAGCCGCGATATCGCCCAGGCGCGCAAGCGCATGCGCGGATTCCAACGCCGGAATGATGCCTTCGAGGCGCGAGAGCAGCTTGAAGGCTTCGAGCGCCTCCTGGTCGGTCGCGGACAGGAATTTCACCCGGCCCATGTCGTGCAGCCAGGAATGCTCTGGACCGATGCCCGGATAGTCGAGCCCGGCCGAGATCGAATGCGCCTCCTGGATCTGCCCGTCGGCGTTCATCAGGAGATAGGTGCGGTTGCCGTGCAGCACACCGGGGCGTCCGCCCGCGATCGAGGCCGCATGCAAATCCTCGAGCCCATGGCCGGCGGCTTCCACGCCATAAATCTCCACGCTGCGGTCATCCAGGAACGGATGGAACAGGCCCATCGCGTTCGAGCCGCCGCCAATGCAGGCGATCAGCGAATCCGGCAGGCGGCCTTCGGCCTCCTGCATCTGCACGCGGACCTCGTTGCCGATGACGCACTGGAAGTCGCGCACCATCGCCGGATATGGGTGCGGGCCCGCGACCGTGCCGATGCAATAAAACGTATTGCGCACGTTGGTGACCCAGTCGCGCAGCGCCTCGTTCATCGCATCCTTCAAGGTGCGCGAGCCGGACTGCACCGGACGCACCTCGGCGCCGAGCGCCTTCATGCGCATCACATTCGGCCGCTGCCGATCGATATCGACCGCGCCCATATGGACCACGCATTCGAGCCCAAATTTCGCGCACAACGTTGCGGTCGCGACCCCGTGCATGCCGGCGCCGGTCTCAGCGATGACGCGCGGCTTGCCCATGCGTTTCGCCAGCATGATCTGGCCGAGCACATTGTTCACTTTGTGCGCGCCGGTGTGATTCAAGTCCTCGCGCTTGAGGTAGATCTTGGCGCCACCGAAGTGCGCGGTGAGACGCTCGGCGAAATAGAGCGATGACGGGCGGCCGACATAGTTCTTCAGGTGCCCGTCCAGCTCCTTCTTGAACGCCGGATCGGCCTTGGCGTCGGTATAGGCCTGCTCCAGGTCGAGGATCAGCGGCATCAAGGTCTCGGCGACGAAGCGCCCGCCGTAGAGACCGAAGTGACCGCGCTCGTCCGGGCCGGTGCGGAAGGAATTGGGCTGCTGGATTGTCATGGCTTCATCCTACCGGCATTCCGGCGCCGAGCGAAGCGCGCGCCGCGCGAATGAAGGCGCGGATCTTCTCGGGATCCTTCACGCCGGGAGCGCTTTCGACGCCGGAGGAGACATCGACGCCGGGAGCGCGCGTGATGCGCAGCGCCTCTGCGACATTGACGGGATCGAGGCCGCCGGACAGCATGAAGGGAAGCGGCAGCTCGAGGCTTTCGAGCAGATGCCAGTCGAACGGCTTGCCGAGACCGCCCGGGCGTGTGGCCTCACGCGGCGGGCGCGCGTCGAACAGCAGGCGGTCGGCAACGCCGATGTAGGGTGCAACCGCCGCGAGGTCGGCTTTGGTCTCGATCGCCAGCACCTTCATCACCGGCAGGCCGAAGCTCTCGCGGATCGCAGCGACACGTTGCGGCGTCTCATGGCCATGTAGCTGGAGCATGTCGGGCTTCAAGGCGCCGATGATCTGTTCCAGCAGCGCATCGTCAGCATCCACGACGAGCGCGACTGTCTTGGCGCGCTCTTTGACGCGAAGGCCGAGAGCGCGCGCGGCTTCCGGCGAAATATTGCGCGGGCTGGGCGGGAAGAACACGAAACCAACCATGTCGGCGCCTGCCGCGAGCGCGACATCGAGGGTTTCGGGCGTCGAAAGGCCGCAGATTTTGACGAGAACTGACATGATCGTTCCGGTTTCGGCGGGGTTTTACATCGCCCGCCGGACTTTGTCTCGCCGGAATAGGAATATCATTTATGAACGAGGGACGCCGGCTACGGCGGCACCAGGCTTCGTGTCCGGAATGTGCGGGCAAATTTGCGCACATTCATCGGCTGGCCGAACAGCGGGCCCTGCACGAGATCGAAGCCTGCGTCACGCATGGCAAGAAAGTCCGCGCGTGCGTCCAGGTCCGTCGCAACGGCCCGCGCGGCGAAACGCCGGGTAAAATCGAGAATTGTGATGCAGGCTGCCCGCCTCAGCCGATTGTCCGCGCTGCCGCGCACAAG
Source organism: Hyphomicrobiales bacterium (assembly GCA_039649225.1). GTDB lineage: Bacteria > Pseudomonadota > Alphaproteobacteria > Rhizobiales > Xanthobacteraceae > PALSA-894. The sequence goes on from JBBWZU010000290.1 coordinate 2,387, forward strand.
AGTCTGGCCGACTTTGATCTCCACGAATGGAAAGCCACCGAATTCGGCCAACGAGGATCTTTCGCCATCCACATTGCTGAGCGCAATGCCGACATTGTGCCGCCCGAGCTGGCGCGCGACGCGCCCCGCATGCGCGAGATCCTCGATCAATTCAGCGCTGTCGAGCTCGACGATGAGCCGTCCGAAGGCCGGGTGATCCGGCAGCCATCGTCGCACCCGATCGACGAAATCGCGATCGCCGAACACGGCAGCCGGCAGCGTGACCGCGACCTCGACCGGCATATCGTCGGCGACGAAATAGCGCCAATCCGCCATGGCCTTGGCGAGGACGAATTCGGACAACGCGACGAAATAGGGATCGCCGTCGAGCGCGATGAAACTTGCCGGCGAGACCAAACCCCAAGTCGGGTGGCGCAGCTGGATCACCGCCTGCGCTCCACATAGCATCAACGAGCGGGGATCGATCTTCGGCTGGTAATGAAGCTCGAGCCAATCGTTCGCGAGCGCATCCACCAGATCGACCTGCATGCTGCGCCGCGCGCGGGCGGGAAACAGGCCGGAAAGCCTGCTGATCAGGTCCCTCGTCTGGAACGGTGTCGTCAATGTGGGCAACATGGCGAACCCGAGTTGCTCGCCGAGCCGCTGCATTTCGGTCAGCGCGGGCAAGCTCGCCGCGCCGAGCAGAATGATCTTGCCCTGAAACATGGCCGCCGCAAGCACGCCAAGCACATCTTCCGCGCTGGTTTCTCCGCCGGAGATGACAATCAGGACAAGATCGGGTGTGGCTGCTGACAGCCGGAACGCCAGCTCCTTGGCGTCCGCGCACCCATCGGGAATGAAGCCAAGTTCCTCGAATGTCTCCGCCAGAAAAGTCCGGATGTATGGTTTGCGGTCGATGATACAGACGCGAGGCGCAACACGCCGGCGTCCGAACTCAACCCGTTTGCCGCGCGGAAGCGCACCCTGATCCATTCTACTCGCTCCGCCCCCGCAGCGGCGCGAATTATTCTTGCGGTTGTGACCGGAACAAGGAACCGGCGCCAAATTGGGCCGGTAAGTCGCTTTATTCACAGAAAATAAAAGAAGGCCCGCTCAGGCAATTTTTCATATCATTTTAACGAATGACGCGATGACTACTTAAGGACGCAGGAAGGTTCAGAGCCCGCGCCACACCAGCATCGCGGCGGCGAGATCTTCGATCGCGGTTCCAACCGATTTGAACAGCGTGACCTGCATGTTCCCGGTGCGACCTTTGGCTTTGCCGCGTGTCAACTCGAACAGATCGCCGAGGATCGACTCTTTCTTCAGCACGCCGGATTTCAGCGGCTGCACGATGTCGCCGGCCTCCTTGGTCGCGCCCGCGCGTGTATCGACATAGACGCGCGCCTTCTTCACCGCGTCGTCGTCGGCCTCGCGCATCTTCGGCGTGAAGCCGCCGACCAGATCGACATGCGCACCCTTCTTGAGCCACTTGCCGCATACCAGCGGCGTCGACGACAACGTCGCGCACGAGACGATATCGGCGTCGCGCACCGCGGCTTCGAGATCGTCCGAGACCTCGACTTCAAGTCCGCCGACCGCGAGCCCGAACGCGGCCTGCACGGCATGACCGCGAGTGCGATTCCACAACGTCACGCGCTTGATCGGGCGTACGCTGGCATGCGCGCGTACCAGGTACGGCGCCAAAGCACCCGCGCCGATCATCGCCAGATGCGTGGCATCCTCGCGCGCCAGATATGACGCCGCGAGCGCGGAAGCGCATGCCGTGCGCCAGCGGGTCAGCGTGGTGCCGTCCATGACGGCGAGCGGCTCGCCGGTTGCGCCGGACATCAGGATGTAGCTGCCGAGAACCGCCGGCTTGGACAATTTTCCGTTGTCGGGAAATACCGTAACGATCTTGGTGCCAAGGAATTGCTCGCCGCCCTGCGCGCCCGTCGTCCATGCCGGCATCAGCAGCAGCGTTGCGTCGGCGCCCGGCTGTTTGACCGTGTGATGATGCCGGATCGGCGCGGCGATATCGGCCTTGAAGGCCTCACGCAGCGCATCGACCAGCGCCGGATAGGTAAGAATGCGATCGATCTGATCGGCGGTAATCGTCCGCACTGGTCAAGCCGCCGAAGAGTGGCGATATGCGATCGCCGCAATCGCGGACTGCTTCTCGGCCTGCACGGTCGCGTTGGAGTTGATCTGGCGCCGCAATGCCTCAACCTCGGCGCGCGAGGCTTTCAGCTCGGCCGCAAGCCGGCGCGCGCGGCGGCGCCTGGGACCCTGGCTCATCCAGGCCGCAACGCCGCCGACAACGACACCGAAGATCAGGGCGGCCATCAGCGCGAGATAAAGCGGCGATATGAATGCGAACATCGGCGGCTGCGCGCCGAACGGGTCGAGGCCGATCAGCACCGGCGCGCGGTTCGCCACCGCGAACATCACAATGAGCAAGGCCAGCGGGACGAGGATGAGCACCCGGACGATGTTGCGGATCATGCGGCCTCTCTGCGGTCATTGCGGCCAGGCACAGCCAAGGGCCGGAATGACGGCAGCGCGAGCTTACTGCGTCTTGTTCAGCCGCTCGCGCATTTCCTTGCCGGTCTTGAAGAACGGCACCGACTTCTGGTCGACCGACACATGCGCGCCGGTGCGTGGGTTGCGGCCGGTGCGCGCCGGTCGGTGTTTGACCGAGAAGGCTCCGAAGCCGCGCAATTCCACCCGGTCGCCGCGCGCGAGCGCCGCCGTGATCTCGCCGAGCACGGCATTGACGATGTTTTCGATGTCGCGCTGGTAGAGGTGCGGGTTCTGCTCGGCGATGCGCTGAACCAGTTCCGACTTGATCATCGATCCTGGCGCGCGCTTATCTTCGGCACTATCCACGGTCGCGACGCTCATGACGCATCCTTTCCCCGGCGGGCCGGCGCCCGCTTAATTTCCAGCCGGAGGGTGCCAAAGGGCCAACAGACCGTCAAGGTTCAGCCGCTCGATCGCCCGGACCGAGCCCCACGACTCAAGCTGGCGCGCGAACGCGCCAAGGCCCACCGCATCGAGTACGGCGGCGGTCGCCATATGCAGGATGCTGAGATCACCGAAGCGCGATTTCAGATCCCAGTCGCGCACCGGCGTGTCGGGCTTGAGACCCTTCTCTTTGGTCAGCCAGTCGAGCGCGGTTTTCTCATTGCCGAGTTCGTCGACCAGCTTGAGCTCGACCCCCTGACGTCCGGTAAAGACGCGGCCGTCGGTAACGCGCTGCAACAGCTCGTCGTCCATCTTGCGGCGGTCTTTCACCATGTCGCGGAACCAGGCATAGCTGTCCTTGACCAGCGCCTCGATGGCGGCGCGCGCCTCCGGGCTGGTCGGCTCAAAACCGTTCGGCGCGGCCTTGAGCGGCGAGGATTTGATCTCCTCGACCTTCACGCCGATGGTTTTCAGCGCCTCGGTGAAATTGGGATACTGGAACAGCACGCCGATCGAACCGACCAGCGAAGTCTGCTGCGCCACGATATGCTCCGCGCTCATCGCCGCGATGTAGCCGCCCGACGCCGCGAGCCCGTCGACGACGACCACGAGCGGCTTGGCGTCGGCGACACGGCGCAGCGAATTGTGCAATTGCTCCGACCCCGCGGTCGTGCCGCCGGGCGAATCGATATGCACGACGACGCCCTTGGCGCTCGACTTGGCGAGCTTCTCGAGCGCTTCGACGCGATCCTCGTCATTGCGGATCAGCCCGGTGATCTTGATGCGCGCGATGTAGTCGCCGCCGGCCGCGACCGCCAGATCGCTGCGGCGCGCGAGGGTGGCGGCAACACCGACGATCGCCACGATGGCGACCAGAAACGCCAGCACGCGCCAGAAGGTGAGCTTGCGCCGCATCCGGCGGCGGTCGACGATCAAGTCGGCATCGAGCGACATCGAGGGATCTCCCGCGGGAATTGGCAACCCTGCTGCGCCGACAGTTGCGCCGAAGGCAGGGCGCGGTCAATGGCGTGACGAGACCATGGGCCCGCAAGACCATGCCGCAATTGTGGCAAACAAAGCGCAAATTTGAACGGACCAGATCAAGAAAACGCCGCCGGACGTGACATCCGGCGGCGGTTATCGGGAACACCCGTTACGGTTATTCCTTGTCGGCGGTAGCGCGCTGGCGCAGCGCGGTGCCGAGGATGTCGCCCAGCGTCGCGCCGGAATCGGAGGACCCGAACTGGGCGATCGCCTCCTTCTCCTCGGCGACTTCCAACGCCTTGATCGAAACGCCGACCTTGCGCGCCTTCTTGTCGAATTGCGTCACGCGGGCATCGACCTTCTGGCCGACCGCAAAACGCTCGGAGCGCTGCTCGGAGCGGTCGCGGGCGAGGTCCGAGCGCTTGATGAAGGCGGTGAACTCGGTGCCGACGATCTTCACGTCGATCCCCGATTCCTTGACCTCGGTCACTTCGGTCGTGACCACGGCGCCGCGCTTCAGGTCGCCCGGCTCGGCGAACGGATCGGCTTCGAGCTGCTTGATGCCGAGCGAGATGCGCTCCTTCTCGACGTCGACGTCGAGAACCTGCGCGCGCACCTTGTCGCCCTTCTTGTACTCCTCGATCACCTGCTCGCCCGGACGCTTCCAGTCCAGATCCGAGAGGTGAACCATGCCGTCCACGTCGCCGTCGAGGCCGAGGAACAGGCCGAACTCGGTCTTGTTCTTGACCTCGCCCTCGAGCTCGGTGCCGACCGGGAATTTCTCGACGAACAGCTCCCAGGGATTGCGCATGGTCTGCTTGAGGCCGAGCGAGATGCGGCGCTTGACCGGATCGACCTCGAGCACCTGCACTTCGACTTCCTGCGAGGTGGAGACGATCTTGCCCGGATGGACGTTCTTCTTGGTCCACGACATTTCCGAGACGTGGATCAGGCCCTCGATGCCCGGCTCCAGCTCCACGAAGGCGCCGTAGTCGGTGATGTTGGTGACACGGCCCTTGAGCTTGGCATTGACCGGGAACTTGGCCTCGATGCCCTGCCACGGATCGTCGAGCAGCTGCTTCATGCCGAGCGAGATGCGGTGGGTCTCGTGGTTGATCTTGATGATCTTGACCTTCACCTGCTGGCCGATGTTGAGCACTTCGGTCGGGTGATTGACACGGCGCCACGCGATGTCGGTCACATGCAGCAGCCCATCGATGCCGCCGAGGTCCACGAACGCGCCGTAGTCGGTGATGTTCTTGACCACGCCGTCGATGACCTGACCTTCTTCGAGGTTCTGCACCAGCTCCTGGCGCTGCTCGGCGCGCGTCTCTTCCAGAACCGTGCGGCGCGACACCACGATGTTGCCGCGGCGGCGGTCCATTTTCAGGATCAGGAACGGCTGGTTGACGTTCATCAGCGGCGTGACGTCGCGGATCGGCCGGATGTCGACCTGGGAGCGCGGCAGGAACGCCACGGCGCCGTCGAGGTCGACCGTAAAGCCGCCTTTGACCTGGTTGAAGATGACGCCGGTGACCTTCTCGTTGGCGGTGAACGCCTTCTCGAGCTTGCCCCAGCTTTCCTCGCGGCGCGCCTTGTCGCGCGAGAGCACGGCATCGCCGAGCGC
>JBBWZU010000295.1:0-4422 GCA_039649225.1 Hyphomicrobiales bacterium
TCGGCGCCGCCACGGCTGCATTCAGCGCCGGCCTGTCGCGCACGATGCTCGCGACCTATCTGCCGGCCTTCTTCATTGCCGGCGCATTGTGCCTGATCGCCGCATTGCTGGTGCTGTCGATCATCAAACCAAGCAAGATCGAGAGTGCTTCTCCAATGCTCGCGCCCGCGAAGGCGTGATCAGACGCTACTACTGCATCACCCGCGGGAGCCACAATGCGATCTGCGGAAACCACATCAGGATCAGCAGCGCCAGCATGTAGACGAACATGAACGGCATCACGCCGGAGAACAGGTCGGTGATCGGCCCGCTATCCTTGCGCATGCCCTGCAGCACGTAGAGCACGGTGCCGTCCGGTGGCGAGATCAGCGCGATCTCCACCAGCATGGTGACGATGACGCCGAACCAGATCGGGTCGTAGCCGAGGCTGAGGATCACCGGATACACAACCGGCAACGTGGTGATGACCATCGAGAACCCTTCCATGAAGGTCCCGAGCGCCAGGTAGAATCCGATGATCAGCAGCATCACGCCCCAGGGCGGCAACGGCATCGCGGCGACCAGCTTGGCCAGCTGCTGCGGCACGCCGAGGCTCACGAATACGAAATTGAGCACATAGGCGCCGAACAGAATGGCGCCGATCATCGCGGTATTGCGCGCGGTCGCCTCGGCCGACGCGTTCAGCATGCGCCACGACAGCTTGCCCTCGATCGCCGCAAAGATCATCGAGCCAATCACGCCGAGGGCTGCGGACTCGGTCGCGGTGGCAAGTCCGCCATAGATTGTGCCGAGAACGACCAGGATCAGGATCGCGGTCGGCATCAGATCGACGAGCGATTTGAGCTTCTCGCGGAATGGAATTTTCGGCTTTGCCTCATCGATCGGCGCCGCGGTGCGAGCCTTGAACAGGATCACCAGGATGAACAGCGCCACCACCAGGATGCTCGGGCCGACGGCGGCGAGATAGAGCGCGCTCACCGACGTTTCGGTGATCAGCGCATAGATGATGAAGGTGATGCCGGGCGGAATGAGGTTACCGAGCGCGCCGCCGGCCGCGAGCGAGCCGAGCACCATCTTGGGGTCGTAACGCGTGCCATGAAAGAACGGCAACGCGACCGAGCCCATGGTGGCGGCGGTCGCCACGGAGGAACCGGAGATCGCCGAGAACACGCCGCACGCCGCGATATTGGTGTGCAGCAAGCCGCCGGGCAGACGGTCGAGCCAGACATTGAGTGCCCGGTACAGACGCTCGGACAACCCGGCGCGCAGCAGCACTTCGCCCATTAGCAGGAACAGCGGCACCGCGACCAGCACGAAACTTGATGATGGCGACCAGACGGTCTGGCCGAGGAACATCCAGAACGGACGATCCGAGAAGGCAAAGCCGATGATCAGACCGAGCACGCCAAGCGCGCCGGCAACATAAATGCCGGCGCCGAAGAACAAGCAAAACAGCCCGACCAGCAGCAGGCTTTCCCAGATCAGCACATTGCCGGGCCCTGCCCCTGTCAGGGTCAGCACGATCGTCAAGGCCACGATGACCAGCAGGAACAGGATCGCGATCACGGGCGCCCGTCCTTGCTGTCGGCAAGGCCGGTCGCTTCAAGCGCCTCGTCAACCTCTTCCTGGTAAGTGCGCATGTGAACCAGCGCTTCGGCCTCGCGGCCGCGCCCGCTGAGCACCAGCAGAAAGTTTTCCAGGATCACGAGCAGGATCAGAACGAGAAACACCGCGATACCGAACGCCCACAGGCCTTGCGGGATCCACAGCGGCGTTTGCAGGACGCTGATGTCGGTCGCACGGAACAGGATCGACTCATCGACGAGGTCGTAAGCGCCCTTGGCGATGAAGCCCATGAACACCGCGAGCGCAATCAGGCTCAGGAGATGCATCCCATAGCGCAGCCGGTCGGGCAGATAGTTGATCAGGACATCGATACGGATATGCGCGCGCATCGTGAGCGCATGCGCTAGTGCCCAGGAAATGCCGAAGGCGAGGGCGTAGCCGGTCAGTTCCGTCGTCGCCTGCGACGAGAAACCGGCGAAGCGCCGCGCGAGCACATCAAAGGTTATGAACACCGAGCAGAGGATGAAGCCCCAGCCCGCCGCGTAACCCATCAGCGTGCCGAGGCGCGCCACCATGCGGCGGCAAAACGATGCCGCATCAACCAGCCGGTCAAGCATCGCGGGCTCAGCTCGGCTGGTATTTGACGCCGGTGATCGGCGCGACCACGCGATTGTAGATCTCGCCGCAACGCGCGCCGCAGCGCTTGACCCAGGCAGGGAGGATCACGGTGGTGAGCGAATTGCGCAGCGTCGCAAGATCCGCATCGGTCGCGCGCGTCACGGTCATCGGCTTGTTGTCGACGACGCGGCCGATCTTGCAGCCGGCGGCCTGTCCGCCGTTGCAGGCAATGCCGTCCTCAGTCAGTTCGAGACCGAGCGTCCATTGCGCCTCCTGCACCTCGTTCATGTATTTCTGCAGGAAGTCGCGCACTGCCGGATCAAGCTTGTTCCACCATGCAAGGTTCACCCCATAGGCCGCGATGCCCCACTGAACCGGGAGCGTGTAGAGGTGCCGGGTGACCTCGTACCAGCGCGCGCCATTGCCGGTGGCCGTGCCGGTCACGGCGCAATCGACGACGCCGCGCTCCAGCGCCGAATAGACCTCGGGAAATCCGATCGCCACCGGCTGGCCGCCGATCGATTGGATGAAATCGTTCTGCGAGCCGCCCGGCGTGCGCACGCGCCGGCCTTTGACGTCGGCGAGCGAGGTGATCGGGTCGCGGCAGAAGAAGACCTGCGCGGGGAACGGATAGGTGCCGATGATCTTGACGCCGAACCGTTCAAGCTCCTTGTTGAGCTCCGGCATCACGGCCTCGGCAACCTTGCGGCCCATGGCGTGCGAGGAGAGCAGTCCGGCAAGATCAATGATGTCGAGCAGCGGCGCGTCACCGGCAACCGTCGGCAGCGCGATGCCGCCGACGTCGATCTGGCCCGCACGCAGGACACGCAACAGTTCAGGTCCGTTGAGATTGCGCTCGGGCCAGCTTGCGAGCGTCACCTGGATGCGGCCGCCGCTGCGCTTGGGCAATTCCTCGCGCAGCATCGGAATATCGACGCGGGTGTATTGCGGGATGGTGGGGGAAAGCTGCGTCACCATCGTGATGGCGACCGGCGGGCCAGCCGGCAGGTCTTGCGCCGAAGCCACGCCTGCGCACGTCAGCAACGCCGCCGCGGCGAAAACGATCTGTCTGCTCATACGAAGCCCCCGTTTCGGGGGTTATCGTGACACTTTCCGCTTCGTCTTGGAAAGGTGCCGCGATGAGGCACGGCGCGCATTTTTTGCGCTTGCCGCCGACAGCCCCGAGTTGTGCTCGCCGACCTTCGGCAGCGGCATGCGCGGCTTCAAGTGCCGTCCGTCGAGCAGCAACGGCAGCAGCGGCACCGGCATGTTCGTCCCGTTTTCCAGTGTCAGGTCCGCCAGCCCGCCGCTCGCCAGCAGATGCGGATCGGTGAACAGCTCTTCCGGCTTGACGATCGGCGCATAGGGCAGCCCCTCGCGCTCGAACACCGCCTGCACCTCCGCGGCGGAGTATCGCTTGATGATCGGGCGCAGCGCCGGGAGCATCCATTCGCGGGCCTGAACGCGCAGATTATTGTTCGCAAGTCGCGGATCGTCCGCGAGCCCACCGAGATCGAAGGCGCGCCCGAACACCGCCCACTGCGAGTCGGTGACGACGCCGAGGAACACCTGCACGTCGTCCGCGGTCTCGAACAGATCGAAGATGCCCCACGCATTGATGCGCGCCGGCATCGGCTGCGCCGCCTTGCCGGTGAGCTGGTATTGCAGCATGTGCTGGGCGGAAAGAAAGACGCAGTTCTCGAACAGTCCGACCTGCACGTCCTGCCCCTTGCCGGTGTGCTGGCGTTCGGCCAGCGCCGCCAGCGCGCCGATGGCGCCGAACATGCCACCCATGATGTCGTTGACCGAGGAGCCCGCACGCAGCGGACGGCCGGGCGGACCCGTCATGTAGGCGAGGCCCGCCATCATCTGCACTACCTCGTCGAGCGCGACGCGATGCTCATACGGCCCGGGCAGGAAGCCCTTGTGCGAGACGTAAATGAGCCGCTTGTTCTTCTTGGCAAGCGTCGCGTAGTCGAAGCCGTATTTCGTCAACGCGCCGGGGCGGAAATTCTCGCTCATGATGTCGGCTGACCCGATCAGCTTCTCGATGCGGGCGCGATCCGTCGGGTCGGCGAGATCGGCGGTCACGCTCTTCTTGTTACGGTTGAACAGCGAGAAGAAACCTGAACCCGAGCCGATCAGCTTGCGGGTCTTGTCGCCGCCCGGCGGCTCGACCTTGATCACCTCGGCGCCGAGATCGCCGAGGATCATGCCACAGGTCGGGCCCATCACCAT
>JBBWZU010000324.1:0-8823 GCA_039649225.1 Hyphomicrobiales bacterium
GGTCTGCCGATGGCCTATGGCAGCGATCTGCTCGGCGAGATGCATCGCCACCAGTCCGAGGAATTCGTCATTCGCGGCCGCGCCCTGCCGGCGCATGAGGTGATCGCGTCGGCAACGCATATCGCCGCGAAGCTGTTGCGTCAGGAGGGCAAGCTCGGCGCTATCGCGCCCGGCGCGCATGCTGACCTGATCGTGGTCGACGGCGACCCGCTGCGGGATCTTTCGCTGCTGACCGCGCAAGGCGGGCATATGCCGCTGATCATGCAGGGCGGCGCGTTCGTCAAGCGATCGGCGATCAACTAGCGGATGAATCAGACCAGTTGCCCGCTCCGATGGTGCAATCCGCAAGAACTCCAGGCGCCGTGCACCGATCAGTCGGCGCAACGGAACCAAGCAGTGGCAGTTCGATAGATCATATCGGGCTTCGGATGTTCCACGGGCGCATTCGCTCGTGCTGAGCCGCAATATCGAGCAGCAGTTCATCCTGGCCGACAGCTCCAACAAGCTGGAAGCCGATCGGCAATCCGCTCTTCGAGGGCGCGGCGGGAATGCTGATCGCCGGACATCCGGCCATGTTGGCAAACGCCGTGAACACCGCATGGCCGCGTGGCCCGACGGCGTTTCCGTCGATGACCGGCGGAAACGGCTCCGCGGCGGGCCATGACAAAGCAGCAATGCTCGGCGTCAGGATCAGATCGCAGCGCGCAAAGAACGCATGCAGCGTCCGGCGCAATTGGGCAATGACATCGATGGCGCCGCAATACGTGGTCGCCGGGACCGCGGTCCCGTTGCGCACCATTTCTTGCATTGGCGGTGAGATTTCGGAAAGACGGTCGGCATGGTCCTTCAATAGCCAGGCAAGCCCGACCTGACTGACGAGCGGCCAGGCGCGATTGAGCGCCTCGACGTCGAACGGCGCTTCGCCTTCTTCGACGCCATGGCCAAGGCTCGCGAGATCGCCCGCCACCGTGGCGACGCTTGCGGCGATCTCGGGATCGACCGGCGCGCCGCCGAATTGCTTCACGTAGAGAACGCGCAGTGGACGAGCCGCAGCTGCGACCGGCGCCGGCGTGCCGGCCAGCGTGTGGAAGAGCGCGCGCGTATCGCCGACAGTGCGGGCGATCGGGCCAATCACCTCGCAATCGAGCAGGATCACGGGAAATCCGTCGGCGCGCGCGACCGCATCTCGCGAAGGCTTGAGTCCGACCAGACCGGTATGCGCGGCGGGACGGCGGATCGAGCCGCCGCCGTCGGTGCCGATTGCGACCGGACCGAGACCGGCCGCAACCGCCGCGACCGCACCGCCACTCGAACCGCCCGGCGTGAGCTCCAGATTCCAGGGGTTGCGCGTGACGCCGAAAACGAGATTGTCGGTGTAGCCCTGCAGCGTGAACTCCGGGCAATTGGTCTTGCCGAGAATGACCGCACCGCCGTCCCGCAACTTGGCGACCGGCAACTCGTCCTTGTCCGGCACCCAGTCGGCATAGATGCGGCTGCCCCAGGTGGCGCGCATGCCGCGCACCGGGATATTGTCTTTCACGGTAAGCGGCACGCCATCGAATGCCCCGAGCGATCCGCCGCTGCGCCAGCGCGCCGCGCCGGCCTCAGCCGCTGCGCGCGCGCCCGCGATGTCGAGCGTCACAATGGCATTGATCTGCGGATTGATCGCTTCAATGCGGGTCAGCACCGCATCCAGCACGTCACAGGGCGTGAACTGTCCGCCGGCATAGCCCGCGACGAGATCGGCCGCCGATAGCTCCCAGAGGTTCATGCGCGCACGATCGCGGCGATCGGGGCTGCGCCCGGCGCGCATTGATGCTCGGTGCCGCCCGAGACGAAGATGGCAGGATCGAGCGTGATCGAGGCGATCACCGCACCGACCGCGGCGCGCGCGTGGCGCTCATAGTTGATGTCGGCGTCGGACAGCATGGTATTGCGGCGCCCGCGGATCGCCCCGCTCGGGCTCGCCTCGGCCTTGGCGAAGACCGCGACGATGCGTCTCGTGTCCTCCTCGGTCGGATTGCCGCTGAACGCAAGCCCGGCGCTCCTGAGCGCTTCGCGCACGCCGTCGGCATCGATCGCATCCTTCAGGATGCCGTGACCGATCCGCAGGTCGCCGGTGGCGCTCGGCGAATTGCCGAACAGCAGAACCTCGCAGTTCTTCAACTCGCCACCCGCGGAGGTCGAGGCGACAGAGGAATAAAGATCAAAGCGCTTGGCCACGGTTTCGTCGTTCACATCTTTCTCGGCGACTTCGCCGAGACCAAGCGCCACGCCGAGCGCGGTCGCGCCACGCGCGTAAGGCTTGGAGCCGTTCGGATCGCGCGTACGCAGCGTCTTTCCGCGTTTGTCGGCGTCCGCGATGCTGGCGGGCGTCAGCAGCGGACCCTTCACTTGCACGTAGTGCACGTCCTTCGGGTCGGCGATGCCGGTTGAGGCAAGACAGCGCCGCGTCGCCGCCACGACCTCACTCACTTGCGCCATCGTGCCGACTTCTTCCGGCAAGATGTCGCGCGTGACCTCGATCGCCATCGCCAGACGCGGACCGCTCGTCGGGCCTTGCGCGGGAGAGCGCGTGAACACCGTGGCGTGCGGCGAGAGCACGCCTTCGGTGCCGCCCGACCACACGAAGGCGATCTTCCGGCCCACCTCGTCGGGCGATATGCCGAGATGTTTCGCCAGCAGGCTCTGGTACGACGAAGTGGCGTAGCCGCGGGTGAAATCGTTGGCGCCGCCGTTGCCTTCTGTCTTTCCGATCAGCGCCACGATCTCGGACGGATTCACCACGCCGCGCGCAATCAGGCTGGCCAGTTCCGAGACATCGTTGGGCGCCGCCATTGCGACTTTGTGCACGCCGATCTGCATCGCTTCCTCATTCATTTTGTCGCCGTATCCGAGCACGCAATCGAGTTCGGCGCTAGTCACGCCGGAACGGCTGTCCGATCGCCGAGGGCAGACGCGCGGTGCGGCCGAGTCCGGCGAGCACCAGCAACGCGGCGAGATACGGCACCATCTGGATCACATAGGAGCTGACCGGCAGGTTGAACGCCTGCGCGCGCAACTGCATCGCCTCGGTCGCGCCAAACATGATGCAGCCTGCCAGCGTTCCGAGCGGCAGCCAGCGCCCGACGATCACGGCGGCGAGCGCCATGTAGCCGCGCCCGCCGGTCATGCCGTCGGTGAAGGTGCCGATCTGCTGCAGCGACAGCACCGCGCCGGCGAGGCCCGCGATGGCACCGCCGGCGAGCAGCGCGGCGAACCGCACATGGATCGGGTCGGTGCCGGCCGCGAAGACCGCGAGCGGATTTTCACCGCTCGCGGCGAGCAACAGGCCGCCGCGCGTGCGGCGCAGAAAAATCGAAATCGCGATCACGCCGACGAACGCCAGATAGGTGAGAGGTGGCTGACGGAACAGCAGCGCACCGACCACCGGAATGTCGGCCAGGATCGGCACGGCGACCGGCTGCAGCAGCGGAATGTGAATGACCGGGGCCTTGCCGCCGCCGACGACCGTGCGCAGCACGAAGCTGGTGAGGCCGAGCGCCAGCAGGTTCGCGGCCAGCCCCGTCACCATGTGCTCGGTATCGAATTTGGTGGTCGCAATGGCGATGATCAGCCCGAACAACAATCCGCCAAGGCCCGCGGCGAGCAGCCCGCCGACAATGCTGCCGGACAAAAATGCGCCGACCACGCCGCAAAACGCGCCCGACAGCATCATGCCTTCGAGCCCGACCGCGAATGTGCCGGAGCGCTCGATCAGGATGCCACCCATCGCGGCCATCAGGATCGGCGTCGCGATGCGCACCGTCGCGCCAAGGAAATCGATCATGAAAACGGCGTCCATCACACCCACTCATATCCTTCTGGCGCCGCGCCCGATGGCGCAGAGGACGAAGATGAGACTGAGGCCCTGGATGACCAGCACCAGAGACGAGGGAATGCCGATCTGGCGCTGCATCGACAGCGCACCGGTTTCCAGGAACGCAAAGAACAGCGCCGCCGGGATCACCCAGAGCGGCTTCAGCGTTGCGAGGAGCGCGATCGCAATGGCGTTGAAGCCGAACCCGAGCGAGAAGCCCTCGATCAGCCGATAGTGCACACCGAGCACTTCAATCGCGCCGGCCATGCCGGAGAGCACGCCGCTCACCAGCATGAGGCCGAACACCGAACGCGCGCGCGAGACGCCGGCGTAGTGCGCGGCCTTGTCGCTGGCGCCGGCAAGCCGCCAGCGGAACCCCGTCACGGTGCGCCAGAGCACGACGTGCGCCACGACCGCCGCCAGTATGGCGATCACAATGCCAATGTGCAGATCCGTACGTGCGACGAGCTTCGGCAGCCAGGCAACGTTCTCGAACATTGGCGTCTGCGGGAAGCCGGCATCGATCTCGCCCATGGGGCCGTGGAGGAATTCGGCGACGATCAGCCAGGCGATGAAGTTCATCATCAGGGTGACGAGCACCTCGTGGACGCCGCGCGCCAGATTGATCGCGGCGGCGATCGCGGCCCATGCGGCTCCACCGAGAACGCCTGCGATCAGCGCGGCCGGCAGTACGGCGGCGCCAAGCGCGTTTGCGCCGATCAGTGCCGCCACCGATGCGGCAAGTCCGCCCATTGCGATCTGGCCTTCCGCGCCCATGTTGGCGACATTGCCGCGAAAGCAGAGCGCGACCCCGACGCCGGCCAGCATGTAGGGCGCCGCCTTGTTCAGGCCGACGACGACGCGCGGCCAACTGCCGAATGCGCCAAGCACGATGTGCTGATAGGCGACGAACGGGTTCTTGCCCGCCATCAAAATGAGGATCCCAGTAACAACGAGCGACCAGACGACGGAGAGAACGACGCGCCAAGCGAGCGTATCGCGCCAGGCGGCGCGCTGCGAAACGATGGCGGCGACGGTCATGCGGCGGCCGCACCGGACGAGTGGTCGGGTCCGTGATCCTGCGCGCTTCCGGCCATCAGCAGTCCCAGGCGGACGACATCGACGTCGGCGCGGTTCGTGATGCCGACGATGCGGCCTTGCGCGATGACACCGACACGGTCGCCGATGGCGAGCACTTCGTCGAGCTCGGACGAAATATAGAGAATAGCGCCGCCACGGTCGCGCAGCGCCAGGATCGTGTCGATGACAAAGCGTGTGGCGCCGGGATCGAGGCCCCAGGTCGGCTGGAATGCGATGAGTACGCCCGGTTCGCGACCGATCTCGCGCGCCAGCACGACCTTCTGCTGATTGCCGCCCGACAACGTGCTGATCGCGGCATCGCTTGCCGCCATGCGCACGCCGAATTCCTTGGTGCGGGCGTCGACCAGCTTGCGCGCACCGGCCGGATCGAGCCAGCCGTAGCGCGAGAACGGCGCGCGCGCGACGTCGCGCAGCGCGAGATTGTCCGCGATGCTCATGCCCTGCACCAGGCTGGTGCCGCCGCGATCGGCCGGGATGTAGGCGAGACCGGCTTCGAGGCGTGCGTTCGAGGGCCACGCCGTCATGTCCTTACCGTCGAGCGTCACGGTGCCAATGAAGGCTGACGTGAGGCCGGCCAGCGTGTCGCACAATTCCGCCTGTCCGTTGCCGTCGATGCCGGCGAGCGCGAGAATTTCTCCACCGCGCAGGCTGAAGCTGGCGTCTTGCAGGCGGCGCAGGCCGAATGCATCGCTGGCGCTGATTCCATGCGCAACGAGGCGCTCCGGTCCGGGCGGGCGCGCGGCGCGTTGCGGCGCCTCCGCGAGCGTGCGTCCGACCATCATGTGGGCGAGGCCTTCGCGCGTCGCGCCCGCGACCGGCGTTTGCCCCGAAACCTTGCCGTCGCGCAGAACGACGACTTCGTCGCAGACCGACAGCACCTCGCCCAGCTTGTGCGTGATGAAGATGATCGCACGCCC
This sequence comes from Hyphomicrobiales bacterium, assembly GCA_039649225.1. GTDB lineage: Bacteria > Pseudomonadota > Alphaproteobacteria > Rhizobiales > Xanthobacteraceae > PALSA-894. The sequence continues at coordinate 5,878 of JBBWZU010000324.1, forward strand.
GTCGGCCTTGAGCCGGCGCATCACGCCGATCAGACCTTCGATCTCCGGCGGTGAAAGGATCGAGGTCGGCTCGTCGAGCACGAGCAAATGCGCCTCGCGCATCAGCGCCTTCACGATCTCGACGCGCTGGCGCATGCCGAGCGGCAGATTCTCGATGACGCTGTCGGGGTCGAGTCCGAGCCCGTAACTCTGGCTCAGCCGCATGATGCGCGCCGCCACGCCCTCGCGGTCGAGCCAGAAACGGCTGTCGCCGAGCGCCAGCATCACGTTGTCGGCAACCGTCATGGCGTTCACCAGCGTGAAGTGCTGGTGGATCATGCCGATGCCGGCGCGCAGCGCCTCACGCGGTGAGCCGAGCGGCAGTTCGGCGTCGTTGAAGACGATCGCGCCCTGGTCCGGCCGTACCATGCCGAACAGGATCTTCATCAGGGTGCTTTTACCCGAGCCGTTCTCGCCGAGCAGACCGACGATCGACCCGGCCGTCACGGTTAGATCGATGCCGGCATTGGCCTGCACGGAACCGTAGGACTTGGAGATTCCGCGCATCTCCAGCAGTGCGGCCATGTCTGTGCTCCGATTCCGGCGGAGCCTGAACCTCAGACGCCGCCCCGCGCGTCTTCCTTGGTGACCGTCACCTTGATCTCTCCGGTTGCGAGCTTCTTCTTCGCCGCCTCGACCTCGGCGGCGATCGCATCCGGCACGGCCGGACCAAACGGCTTGGCGTCGGAGTACTTGAGGTCCGCACCCGAGCCCGCCGCTGAGTCATAGCCGTACATCGTGAGTTCCGGCTTGATCGTACCGTCCTTGATCGCCTTGGCGGCCGCCGCATACATCGCCGGCCAGTTCTCGATCGTTGCCGTGATGACGTTCTCCGGGGCCGCCGCCACGTGTCCGAACGAGCGTCCTGCCGTGAAGACGTTCTTCTCCTTCGCGGCCTGGATCAGGCCCATCTGCGCAGCGTTGAGCTTGCCATAGAGAAAGTCGGCGCCGCCCGAGACGAGCGAGAGCGCGGCTTCCTTGGCCATCGCGGCATCTTCCATGTCCTTGATGTAGATGACTTTTACCTCAACGTCGGGCTTGGTCGCCTTGGCGCCGAGGCGGAAGCCGCCGACGTATTGAATGACATTCGGCAGGCCCTCGAGCCCGGCGACGACACCGATCTTGCCGCTCTTGGACATGCGGGCGGCGAGCACGCCCATCAGGTACCCGATATGAATGTTGTTGTAGTCGACGGCCGCGACGTTCTTGCCCGCGCCCTGCGCGGCGGAGGCCACGATGAACCAGGTCTTGTCGAATTCGGGTCCGACGCGCTGGCCGGCGGAGAGGAAGCGCCCCGAGTGCCCGATCACCGGGCTGAAGCCGCGGGCCGCGTAGTCCTTCATGGTCTCGATCTGGTCGGCGGGCGAAACGTTTTCCGAATAGGCGATCTCGAAACCCATCTCCTTGAGCTTGTTCAGTCCGGCAAAGCCGACTGCGTTCCAGCTCTGGTCGTTCACGCTGCCGGGCAGCAGCATCGCGGCTTTCTCGGCGGCCTCTGCCGCGACGAGCACGCTGCTCGCCAGGATTGCGACGGACAGTGTCAGGGCCGCGCGGCGCGAGATCTTGGAAGCCGACTCAATTGTAAAACGCATGACGTGTCTCCTCGCGGATTTCGATGGATGGATGCGATAAACCTGTGCAAGCAGTAGCAAGTCGCAGGCCAGCGCAAACGATCGGCAGGTCGCCGAAACCGTAATGCGAATGGATATTCGGGCGATGGCGCGTGGCGCGCTGCTTAGGCCGCGGTCAACGATGCACAAATGTGCAGCAGGCGACCTAGCGCTCCGCGACGTCGTCGCTCTCTTGCCAAGCCTGCATGCCGTCGAAGTAGCGTGCCGCATCAGAGACAAAGAGCTGCCGCGTGATGCCTTGCACCAGCCGCGGCACGCCGTATTTGATGCCGGAGAGCCCGATCGGCATCGGCCCCATGCTCATCTGCGCGCCGCGGCTGAAGTTGAACACCGCGCAAAGCCATGGTGCGGTACCCGGCTGCTTCTCGATCATCTCGAAGTTCGGCCCGAGATAGGCGGCGGCGGAAAGGCCCTCATCCTCGTCGCCGCGCGATGGCGTGAACTTGTCACGCCATGTCGCGATCAGGGGCAGGTGCGCGGCAAGCTCAGGCTTGACCGTCAGGTCCACGACGTAGCCGGTTCCGGCGATGACGAAGTCCGCGGTGAGTGGGCCGTCGGTCGCGTCGATCTGGATGCGTGCGCCGTCGTGGCTGACCGCATTCCAGTGCGCCGCCGGATGGATGTGCAGGTCCGAAAGCGCCCGTGCGCGCATCATCGTGGTATTGGGCGGCCCCATCTTGAAGCGCTTGAACGCACGCGAGAAGCGCCAGCGCGTTTCCGGCGGGAGGTCCGGAAAGTGCGCCAGATAACCGGAGAACTCGGCCCAGCCCATGGGGTTATAGGCGCGCAGTTCCGGGGCGCGGTGGTGCACATGCGCGGTCGCGCCATGCTCGACCGCCATGATGGCATTGTCGAACGAGGAAGCCGCGCCGCCCAGCACCGCGACGGTCTTGCCCTTGAGACTTGGAAAGTCGATGGCCTCTTGTGTATGCGCCCAGCATTCGCGCGGCAGGTTCTTGGTGATGAAATCCGGAACATGCCGCGCGCCGTTGCCCTCGATGCCAGTTGCGAACACCAGCGTGCGGGTCCAGAGCGTGCGCGCCTTCCCGCTCTCCGTGATTTCGCAGGCGATCAGTCCATGTTCGGGGCGAAAGCCGGTGAGGCGGGTATCGTTGCGCATCGGAATGCCGAGCACCCGGCGATACCAGGCCAGATAGCGCGACCAGATCTCGGTCGGAATCTTGTAGAGCTCGTCCCACGCACGGCGGCCGTATTGCGTCTCGAACCAGGCGCGTAGCGAGAGGTTCGGCAGGCCGAGATCGACGCCGCCGACGTC
>JBBWZU010000350.1:0-2731 GCA_039649225.1 Hyphomicrobiales bacterium
TGCTGGTATCCGCCACCCGGCGGCCGCGCCGCTTGTTGCGGATAGCCCGGAGGCGGCGGGTAACCCGGCGGGGGCGGCGGATAGCCTTGCGGCGGCGGCGCCACCACCTGCGGCTCGCGCGGCCAGATCCGCTGCTGCGGCGGCTGGGCGGAAAAATAGCGATCATCGCCGGGCGGACCGGAATGCGGGATATCGGCCGGCGGCCGCGGCGGCCCGCCGAATATCGTGCCGAATTGCGCGCCGGCCGGCTCAACCGACCCGAGCGCAATCGTAACGGCGATCAACAGCAGTCTATGGCGGACCATCAAAAAAGCGCCCGGCGATTCGGCCGGCAGTTTACGCCATGACCGAGGAGCGGCTGGTTAACACGCCGAATACGGCGCGCAAAGGGCGAGACTGACGCAGCGGCGCGTGGCCCTTTGTTTGCGCATGATCTTTTCCGAAAACCGGCTCCCACTTTTCGGGATCATGCGCTAGCTCCGCGCGCCCGGCACCCAGGCTTTGTAGTCGCCGGTGGCCTTGGGACGGCGGCCTTGGGCGAGCGTCGAGCCGATCGGGCGCTGGGCCGCGGGCGTACCGGTCGGGTTCGGACGGTGCGGCTTCTGCCAGGCGCGCGCGGCATATTTCTCGTCGGTCGGCGGCACATCGACGGTGTGGTGGATCCAGCCATGCCAGGACGGCGGAATCGCCGAGGCTTCGGCGTAACCATTGTAGATCACCCAGCGCCGCTCGAAGCCGAGCGCGGAATCGATCTTGCCGCCCTTGGTGCGAAAATACTGGTTGCCGAACTCGTCTTCGCCGACGCGCTCGCCATAGAGCGAGGTCCACACCTGCGTGCCGAAGGTCTGGCCATTCCACCAAGTGAAGAGGCGCGTGAAGAAGGTCGAGATTTTCATCGTACCCGCCGCGAAATGATGCGCCGTGATGCCAGTTCCCCCGCCGGGTGTCTAGATTCAAACTGATGGATGACCGTCTCGCCTCGCCGCATTGCGAAACCGATCGCGCGGCTTGGCGTTGACCCGCATCGGCCGTGCGGGAACCGGTCGCAAAAAAAATCCAGATTTTGAAAGCCAGATAGGGGCAATTCCTGCCATGCTGGATGCATTCAATCGCGCCCGCGACTTAGGGGCGCAAGGACTGACTAGGATTCCCGCCAACGCAATCGGCTTTGCGCTGATCGCCGTGGCGATTCTCATCGCCTTCACGCTGCACAATACGGTCGTTCGGTTCCTGCGGCGGCGCCTTGGCGCGCGCTTTCCCTATGCGGCCTCGTTGCTCGGAACCGCGCGGCGCGTCACGCGCTTTGCGCTGATGCTGTTCGCGGCGAGTGCGGTCCTCCCGTTCGCGCCGCTCGATCAGGACGCCACCGCCATTGTCGGCAAGTCGCTCCTCCTCGGCACCACCGTGCTGATCGGCTGGGTCGCGCTCGTCGCGGCGGATCTGGCCGCCGACCTCTATCTGTTGCGATTTCGCGTCGACACCGAAGACAACCTGCTGGCGCGCAAGCACGTCACCCAGGTTCGGATCCTCAAGCGCGCCGTCGAAACGCTGGTGATCGTGATCGCGACCGGCTTTGCGCTGATGACGTTCGACTCGGTGCGCCAATACGGCGTCAGCCTGTTCGCCTCCGCGGGCGTCGCGGGCCTCGTCGCCGGTCTTGCGGCGCGCCCGCTCCTCTCCAGCCTGATCGCCGGCGTGCAGATCGCGATGACGCAGCCGATCCGCATCGACGACGCGGTGGTGGTCGAAGGCGAATGGGGCTGGGTCGAGGAGATCACCTCGACTTACGTCGTGATCAAGCTGTGGGACTGGCGGCGGCTGATCGTCCCCCTCTCCTACTTCATCGAGAAGCCGTTCCAGAACTGGACGCGCGAGGGCGCGGCAATCATCGGCAGCGTGTTGCTCTATGTCGATTATTCGGTGCCGGTCGAGCGCGTGCGCGAGAAGCTCACCGAGATCGTCAAGGCATCGAAATTGTGGGACGGCCGGGTGGTGAACCTGCAGGTCTCCGACGCCAAGGATCACGTCATCGAGCTGCGCGCGCTGGTCAGCGCCAGAACCTCGCCGATCGTCTGGGACCTGCGCTGCGAGGTACGCGAGAAGCTGATCGCGTTCCTGCGCGAAAACTATCCGCATGCGCTGCCGCGCCAGCGCGCCGACATCGCGCTCCATGGCTTCGAGCCCGGCATGCAAACAGCGCGCGGCAGCCAAACCGCGGGAAGCATCCGCTCGCCGCAACTTGCGCCGGCAGAATCGGGACCTTGAGAATCGATCACCGCCGCGAGGCGAGATTCGCCGCACGGCCATGCGGCTTTCTGGCATTTGGGGTATGATGGCACCATCGCGGGTTCCGCTCCGGATGTGCGATTTTGCCTCTTGACCCCTGCGACTCGGCCTCCGAACCACTACGGATCGCGCGGTGCCAACATACCTTTTTTGGGTTCGTCTTGCCGGAATGACAGGCCGGCAACAGGACCACGAACCTAATGTGACGAACGGCCCTTCCGAATCCCGCCGCGATATCCGATACTTGGGGTGGCCAGCCGATTCCCTCCCCGGAATTCACAGCCTCCCCACCACATTTAGCGTTTGATTCAGATTTAGCATCTACAGCTTGACGAGCGGTGGAAGTGGTCCTAGCGTTTGGGACGTTCGGCGGGGGGAGTTTTTAGTCCCTGGCGGGCCATCCCAAAACGAGTTCGGGACAGCAATCCGCCGAGGCATAGAGCCA
>JBBWZU010000354.1:0-22277 GCA_039649225.1 Hyphomicrobiales bacterium
GGCGGGCTGCCGGGGATCGCCTCGATGTCCCGGTCGCGCGGCTGCCCGTGCACCGTGGAGGCGAGCATGCCGAGCGTATAGGGGTGTCGCGGCCGCATCAGCACGTCGCGGACGTCGCCATACTCCACGATGCGGCCCGCATACATCACGGCGACCTTGTCGGCGATCTGCGCCGCAACGCCGAGATCGTGGGTGACGAAGATCACTCCCATGCCGAGATCCCGCTGCAGCTTGCGCAAGAGGATGAGCACCTGAATCTGCACGGTCGCATCGAGCGCCGTGGTCGGCTCGTCGGCCAGCAAGAGGCTGGGGCGGCACGACAGCGCGAGCGCGATCATCGCGCGCTGGCGCAGGCCCCCGGACAGTTCGTGCGGGAATGCCTGCAGGCGGCGCTCCGGGGACGGCACCTTGACCACCTGGAGCAATTCGAGCGCGCGCGCCATCGCGGCCTTGCGCGAGCCGCCTTCGTGGCGCATCACGGTCTCGGCGATCTGGTCGCCGATGGTATAGACCGGATCGAGCGCGGTCATCGGCTCCTGAAACACCATCGCGATGGTCGAACCGCGCACATCGCTCATCTGCCGCGCGCTGAGCGCGCGAATGTCATGGTCGCCGACGCGCATCGCGCCAGAGACCACCGCGCGCCGCTTGGGTAGGAGCTGGATCAGCGCGCGCATGGTGACGGATTTGCCCGACCCGGATTCGCCGATGATGCAAAGCACCTCGCCCGGCATCATCGCGAAGGAGACCCCGTTCACGGCGTGCACGGTCGCCTCACGGCTGACGAACTTGACCGACAGGTCTTTGACCTCGACCAGCGGACGTGTGGCGGCAAGCGCCGCCGGCACTGCGGCTGAGATTGAGGCTGACGCTGCGCTTGTGGTTTCCAGTGACATGGCGATGTCCCGCTAGGACGCCGTTGCGGCGAGAAAAGCCGGCTTGCATTCGGCGAGCGCGCGGCCGGTGCGGCTGTGGCCCGAGGTTTCGTCTTCCATGTGGCAGGCGGCGAGATGGGTCGACCGGTCGCTCCAGGTGCCGAGCGCCGGCTCTTTGGCGGCGCATACATCCTCGGCGAACGGGCAGCGCGTGCGGAAACGGCAGCCGGATGGCGGGTTGATCGGGTTGGGCGGATCGCCGGTGAGCGGCGGATCGTCGATCCGCTCGTCCGGGTTCATGCTCAGCCGCGAGGCGAGCAGCGCGCGCGTGTAAGGATGCTTCGGCCGCCGGTAAATCTCCTCCACGGGACCGATCTCGACCACCTGGCCGAGATACATCACCAGCACGCGGTCCGAGATGTACTGCACGACGTTGAGGTCGTGCGAAATGAACACATAGGTCAGATTGAAATGGCGCTTGAGATAGCGCAGCAGGTTGAGCACCTGCGCCTCGATCGACTTGTCGAGCGCCGAGACCGCCTCATCGAGAATGAGCATGCGCGGGCTCAGTGCAAGCGCGCGCGCCACGTTGACGCGCTGCTTCTGTCCGCCCGACAGCTCGTGCGGGTAGCGCGAGCCGAACAATTCGGGCTTCAGCCCGACTTTGGCCAGGAGATCGCGCGCGATCTGCCGCGCCTCGGCGCGCGGCTTGCCGTGCACGCTCGGCCCGTAGGCGATGGAATCCTGCACCGGCAGGCGCGGGTTGAGCGAGGAATAGCTGTCCTGGAACACCATCTGCATATTGCGGCGCAATTCGCGCAGCGTGATGCCATGCCCCTCCCCGACACCCTCGCCGTCGAAGATCAACTCGCCGGAATCGCGCGGGATCAGGTGCATCAGCAGCCGCGCCAATGTGGACTTGCCGCAGCCGGACTCGCCCACGATGCCCAGCGTCTCGCCCTTGAGCACCACGAAGGAGACATCATCCACGGCGCGCACGTGCAAGACCTTGCGGTTGAGAAACCCGCCGCGGATGCGGAAGTGCTTCTTCAGCCCATTGACGATCAGCATCGGCTGAACTTTGCCGCCGCGGTCGCGCGGGTCCCCTGGCGGCACCGTATCGAGCTTCGGGCGCTTCGGCGTCATATACGTACGTCCATCGCGTGACGCAGTCCGTCGCTGACCAGATTGAACGACAGCGACGTGATGAAGATCGCCAGCCCCGGCAGCGCGCAGACATAGGGCTGCACATAGATCGCCTGGCGCAGCGTCGAGAGCATGAGGCCCCAGTCCGGCGTCGGCGGCTCGACGCCGAGGCCGAGGAACGACAGGCCGGCGGCCAGCAGGATCGAGACCGAGATCAGGCTCGACGCGTAGATGAAGACCGGCGAGATGACGTTGCCGAGCACGTGGTGGATGATGATCGACCAGGTCGGCGCGCCACTCGCGCGTGCCGCTTCCACGAAATCGAGATTGCGGACCTGCGTGGTCGCGGTTTCGGCGATGCGGCAGAGCGGCGGGATGAACACCAGCGTCAGCGCCAGCAGGCCATTGCTCATGCCGCCGCCCATCGTGCCGGAGATCGCGACCGCGAGCAGGACCGAGGGAAACGCGTAGAAAATGTCGACGGTGCGCATGATCAGCATGTTCACGGGACCGCCGAGGAAACCTGCGATCACGCCGAGCGTGCCGCCGAGGGCGGTCGCGATCACGACCGGCACCAGCCCCATCAGCAGCGACATGCGCCCGCCATAGATCAGGCGCGAGAGCATGTCGCGGCCGAGCTCGTCGGTGCCGAGCAGGAAGCTGCGGAAGCCGATCGGCTTGAGGCGGAACGCCATGCTGGTCTTGTTGGGATCGAACGGCGCGATCAGCGGCGCGAAGATCGCCGCGAGCACGATCAGGATGATGACGGCTGCAAAGAACAGCGACACATAGTCGTAGCGCAGGCGGTTGCCGACGGTCGCCCAATAGCCGCGCACCTTGATGGCGGGCGCATCGTCATCGAAAACCAGCGGAGCATTCTGGCCGAGCGTGACGTCGGTCATGGCTGCCCCTCAGGCGCGCTTGATGCGCGGGTCGACGGCTGTCTGCAGCAGATCGACGGCGAGATTGGTGGCGACGAAACACAGAGCCAGGATCAGGATGGCGCCCTGCAGGACCGGAATGTCGCGGGTCAGGATCGCCTTGCTGAGCAGGAAACCGGTGCCGGGCCAGGTGAAGATCGTCTCGATCAGGATCGAGCCGCCGACCAGATAGCCGAACTGCAGCCCCATCACGGCGAGGACTTGCGGCAGCGCGTTGCGCACCGCATGGCGCAGCACTGCAAGCTCGCTCAAGCCCTTGGCGCGCAGCGTCTGCACGAAGTCGTGCGCCAGCACCTCGGCGACCGCCGCGCGCGTCGAGCGCATGATGATGCCGAGCGGCACCATCGAGAGCGTGATCGTCGGCAGGATCGCATATTTGACCTGTTCCCAGCTCGCGAGGCTGAAATTGTCCGAGCCCTTCGAGCCCATCCCGGTCGCCGGCAGCACGCCGAGCTCGACGGCGAACACAATAATGAGAACGATGCCGAGCCAGTAGTTCGGGACGCTCACGCCGATCACCGAAATCCCGGTCACGATCCGGTCCGCCGGCTGCCCGGCATAATAGGCCGCGATGGTGCCGAGCACGAAGGCGAGCGAGAACGCCAGCATGACGGCGCCGAGCGAAATGACGATGGTGTTCGACAGCGCACGCGAGACCTCGTCGAACACCGGCCGGCTGGTCTGCAGCGACACGCCAAGGTCGCCGGTCGCGGCGCGCATCAGCCATTTGAAATACTGGATCGGGATCGGCTGGTCGAAGCCATAGAGCTTTTTAAGGAACTCGACGTCCGCCTGCGAGGCATCCGGCGGCAGCAGCATCTGAACCGGGTCACCGGGCGCCAGATACACCAGGGCGAAACAGACGACCGTCACGCCGAGCGCGATCGGCACCGCGTAGAGGATGCGCTGCGCCGTGTAGACCCACATGGGGTGCTCCCTTACCCGTTGGAACGCATCGCAGAAGCGTAGAGCGGGCAAAGGCGCGGTCCAGTGCGCCGGCCTCTCCACATAGAGCTATGCAGCGCCGTGCCCGCGCGTCGATTTGCAGCCGGGAAACGCGCGGGCACGGCGCGTAAGCACGCGCCTTTGCCCGCCCTACGGATCAGCTCCATCGGGACACGCTAATTCCCCACCACGATCGGCGTCATGTCCTGGAACCAGCTTTGCGCCTGCACGAAGCCCTTGAGCTTGGGCGAGAGCGCGCGCGGATTGAGGTCGTGCGTCACGAACAGCATGACGGCATCGCGGCTGGCGATCTCGTGGACCTTGGTAAGAATGATGTCGCGTGCTTCATCGTCGAACGTACGCATCGCCTCGGCGATGAGGTCTTCGACCTCCGGGCTGGAGTACCAGCCCCAGTTGCCGCCGGCCGGTGCCCATTGCTGCTTCATGACGAAGCGCAGCAGCCCGTATTGCGGGTCCTGCGTGGCGCGGCTGATGTTGATGCCGCTGTACTGCGGATATTTCTCGCGCCCCTTGATGCCGACGTCGAGCAGCGCGTTCCAATCCATCACTTCCAGCTTCACCTTGAAGCCGGCCGCCTCGAGCTGGGCCTTGACCAGTTCGTTCATTGGCAGCGGCTGCATCTGGCCGGAGCCCGACGTCGAGATGGCAAGCGTGATCGCGCACGGATAACAGTTCGCCTCTTTCAGCAGCGCCGTCGCTTTCTTCGGGTCGAATTCATACTTGATCGGATTGCCGTAGAGCTTCGAGGTCGGCGTGTAGATTGCATAACCCGGCTGTGCGACGCCGCCGAGCATGTCCACCATCTCGTCGCGGTTGATCGCGTAGTTGGCGGCACGCCGCACCCGCACGTCGTTGAACGGCGGCTCGACGAAGTTGAGCTGATAGTGCCAATTGTGCGGATATGGCAGCGTGATCACGTTCATGCCGGACGATTTCAGCCGCGGGATGGTGTCGGGCGACGGCGCCTCGACGAAATCCACCTGGCCGGCGAGCAATGCTGCGGCGCGCGTGGTCGCCTCCGGCATCGGAATCAGCACCATGCGATCGTGCTTGGGCACGCGCCCCGGGTTCCAGTATTCGGTGTTCTTGATGAGCTCAAGGCGTTCGCGCGGCACGACACGGTCGAACCGGTACGGGCCTGTGCCGGCCGGGGCTTTGGCATATTGCGCGTAATCGTAGTTGACCTTCTCGAGCGCGCACTTGGAAATCATGTACCAGATGCTGAGATTGTAGGGCGCGAGTGAATCCGGCGTCTTGGTGTAGATTGCGACGGTCGCGTCATCGACCTTCTCGGCCCGCTCGATATTGATCGAGCGCGCGCGCTGGCGCGCATACTGCACGGGATGAAAGCCGGGCGTCTTGTCATCGAGCAGCCGCTGGATGTTCCAGACCACAAGATCGGCGTTGAGCTCGCAGCCGTCGTGGAACTTGACGCCCTTGCGCAGCTCGAAGATCCAGCGCTTGTTGTTGGCCGGATCGATGGTCCATTTGGTGGCAAGGCCCGGCACCATCTGGGCCTCGCGATCCGAATGCGACAGGTCCCAGTTGATCAGCGCGTCGTAGAGCGACCAGCCGACGAAACGATAACCCTCAAAGCCCTGGTCGGGCTGGCCGGTCCAGTCCGGGATGTCGCCGGCCGTCATGGCGACGCGCAGCACCGTCTCGGCGCGGGCCGGCGCGGCCAGCAAGGCCGCCACGCCGAGCGCCAATCCCAAGGCGAAGGGCCTCGACCACCTGACGCACGCACCTAAAATCGTCATCGATCGCCCTCCGCTGATGCTGCCGCGCCGGCCGCGACGTTCAATTCGTCGGGCCGGATACCACGATCGGCGTCATGTCCTGGAACCAGCTTTGCGCCTGCACGAAGCCCTTGAGCTTGGGCGAAAGAACGCGCGGATTGAGATCGTGCACGATGAAGACACGCCCGGCATCCTCGACGACCATCTCATGCATGTGCTGCAGCAGTTTGGTGCGCTCGGCCTCGTCGAAGGTCGCCTGCACTCTGTCGTTCAGCGCGTCGAATTCCTTGTTGTCGTACCAGCCCCAGTTCAGCCCGACCGGGCCGCGGTTGGAGGTGGAGAAGTGCTTGAGGAAGCCCGAGACCGGGTCAAGCACCGACAGGCTCACATTGATGGCATCGACATTCGGGTTTTTCTCCCAGCCGCCCCAGAACGTGGCGAGCAGCGTGTTCCAGTCCATCACCTCGAACTTGACCTTGAAGCCGGCCGCTTCGAGTTGCGCCTTGGCGAGCTCGTTCATCGGCAGCGGCTGCATCTGCCCCGAGCCCGAGGTCGAGATGCCGATGGTGATGCCGCAGGGATAGCAGTTTGCTTCCTTCAGCAGAGCCGTCGCCTTGATCGGATCGTAGGCGTACTTCATCGGCTTGCCGTAGAAGGCCTGGCTTGGCGTGAACACGCCGTAGCCTTCCATCGCCACGTCGCCGAGCATGTCGACCATCTCGGCGCGGTTGATGGCGTAGTTCGCGGCCTTGCGCACGCGCACGTCCCTGAATGGCCCTTTCTGGAAATTGAGCTGGTAGTTCCAGTTGTGCGGGTACGGCAGCGTGATGAGGTTCATGCCCGCCGCCTTGAGGCGCGGGATGGTGTCGGGCGACGGCGCTTCCAAAAAGTCGATCTGACCGGACATCAGCGCCGCGGCGCGCGTGGTCGCCTCCGGCATCGGGATCAGAACCATGCGGTCGTGCTTAGGCACGCGCGCCTGATCCCAGTATTCGGTGTTCTTTACGAGTTCGAGCCGTTCGCGCGGCACGACCTTGTCGAATTTGTAGGGGCCGGTTCCCGCCGGCGCCTTGGCGTAGGTCTTGTAGTCATTGCCGGCGGCCTCGACCGCGCATTTCGAGATCACCATCCAGTACGCCATGTTGTAGGGGAACAGCGACTCCGGGGTCTTGGTGGTGATCGCGATCGTTGCGTCATCGACCTTCTCGACGCTGTCGATCGAGTTGGAGCGGGCGCGCTGGCGCGCGTAATGAACGGGATGGAACGCCGGCGCCTTGTCGTTGATCAGGCGATCGATGTTCCAGAGCGCCACGTCGGCATTCCAGTCGCAACCGTCGTGGAACTTGACGCCTTTGCGCAGCTCGAAGATCCAGCGCTTGTTGTTCGAAGGATCGATCGTCCACTTGGTGGCGAGCCCTGGGCGCAGCGGCGCCTCGACGTCGGAGCGCGACAGATCCCAATTGATAAACGAGTCATAGAGCGACCAGCCCACGAAGCGGAAACCCTCAAAGCCCTGATCCGGCTGGCCGGTCCAGTCCGGGATGTCGCCGGCGGTCATCGCGACGCGCAGCACGGTCTCGGCCTGCGCGGTCATGGGTGCCGGCACTCCAAATACCGCACCAAACGCAAACGCGAGCCCGAAGGCCCGCGTGCGAACACCTACCATACCTGTCGCCGGCGATTTGGATCGCATCGAAGTGCCCTCGCATCGTTGCGCGCATTTCGTGAGCTGGTTTGCAAGCCCAATGCCAAGCGATACCGCGGCCGGTACCGCGGCCTGCGCCCGGCGCTCGCGCTATGGAGATTTCGCCAGCTAGATCAGTGGTATTGGCCGCTGGCGCGGAAGTGATCATTGTCGGTGCGAACGCGTATCCGCGTTCGAGTTGCGCAGCGGGACGCTGGCGCGGCGCTGTGCACTTCATTGCTGCTTCAATTGCTGCACGGCACAAATCGTAAGCAACGTTCGCTGCTGTGACGTTGTCGGCCGCATTTCCAATGCGATGGCTCGCGCGCGCCAAATCCGGGCTTTGCGTGCCTGCACAAAGATTCTTCGCGCCGCAGCATTGCGAGCGGCCATGAACGCGATAGAATTTACCGGCCAAAAGTCTCGCGCGATGCGGGCGTGTCGTGCGCGTGGATGTTGTTGCGCTGACCTGCAGATACTTCCCCTCCATGTTCCTCCCTCCTGTCGAAAGAACAATCATGACCACCAAGGATGACACCGAGCACGAACTCGACATGCTGTTGGCGAAGGCTCGCGCGAGCGTTCCGCCGCATCTGAAAGCCGGCATTCTCGCCGGCTACCGGGACATGAAGGTCATGGCGGCGCGTGTGCGCCAGCCGCGCACGGCGGCCAGCGAGCCATCGAACGTCTTCAGCCTGAAAAGCTACGCCCGGAGCGCATGACGATGACCAAGACCATGGCCAAGCCGCTGCACGAACTCTCCATCGCGGAAGCCGGCCGCGCGCTGCGCGCCGGAACGGTCAGCTCGGTCGCGCTGACGCAGCATGCGCTGGCGCGCATTGCCGCGCTCGACCCGCTGCTGCATTCCTTCGTGCTCGTCACCAAAGAGCGCGCGCTCGCCGACGCCGAACGGGCGGACCGCGAGCTGAAATCCGGCATCGACAAGGGGCCGCTGCACGGGGTGCCCTATGCGCTCAAAGACATCTACAACACCGCCGGCATTCGCACGACCTGCCATTCCAAGCTGCTGCTCGATCATGTGCCGGCCGAGGACGCGGTGGTCGAGGCAAAACTCAAGGCCGGCGGTGCAGTGCTGCTCGGCAAGCTCGCCACGCACGAATTCGCATTCGGGGGCCCCAGTTTCGACCTCCCCTTCCCGCCCGCCCGCAACCCGTGGAATTTCGACCACTTCACCGGCGGCTCGTCATCGGGCTCCGGCGCCGCGGTCGCGGCCGGCTTCACCCGCATGGCGATGGGTTCGGATACCGGCGGCTCGATCCGCGGTCCGGCGTTCTACTGCGGTGTCGTCGGCATGAAGCCGACCTATGGCCGTGTCTCGCGCCGCGGCGTGTTTCCGCTCTCCTACACGCTCGATCACTGCGGTCCGCTCACCTGGACGGTCGAGGACACGGCCCTGACGATGCAGGTGATCGCCGGTTACGACCCGCAGGATCCGGCGAGCGCCGACCTGCCGGTCGGCGACCTCGCCCAAGGCCTCGGGCAGGACCTCGCGGGGCTCAGAATCGCGTATCCGCGCTCGTTCTTCGCGCAGTCCGCGGGTGTCGCCGAAGAGGTGATCGCCTCACTCGACGCGGCCGCTCAGGAAGTCGCCAGGCTGGGCGCCACGGTTGAGGAGATCACGCTGCCCGACTTCGACATCTTCAACTCCTGCGGCCGCGTCATCATCGCGGCGGAGGCCTACGCGATCCACGAGGAGGAGTTGCTGACCCGCCCGCTCGACTATGGCCGCTACACCTACCAGCGCATGATGCTCGGTGCGACGCTGTCGGCGGCCGACCTGGTGCAGGCCCTGCGGCTGCGCCGCGAGCTCACCGCCACGCTCAATGGCGAAGTGCTCAAGACCCACGATGCCATGATCACGGCGAACGGATTGAGCGCGGCGCCGCGCTTCGACGAATTCGACCCCAACATGCCGCCGAGGATGACGCTGCAGACCATGCCGTTCAACGTCACCGGCAACCCGGTGCTGGCGATGCCGACCGGCTTTTCCAAGACCGGGCTGCCGCTCGGCATGCAGATCGTCGGCCGTCCCTTCGACGAGGCGACCGTGCTGCGCGTCGGCGCGGCCTACGAAGCCGCGGCCGGCTGGATCGACAGGCGCCCGGAACTCGAGATGGCGATCGCGGTGTGACGCGCATGCGAAAACGGGAGCGCATGCGCTCCCGTCCGAACCGACCTATCACCTCTACTTGCCGTTGATCGCGATCCGTTTCACTTTCTGCTGCGCGGTTTGCGACTTTGGAAGCGTCACGGTCAGCACACCGTTGTTGAACGATGCCGCGACCTTGTCGCCCTCGACATCGTCCACCGGAATGCGGCGTTCGAAACGGCCGTAATAGCGTTCGCTGAACAGCCGGTCCTTGTCGTCGGTCTCGATCTTCTTCTCGCCGCGAATGGCAAGCACGCCATTGGCAAGCTCGACGTCGACGTCCTTTTCTTCCAGACCCGGCAGCTCGGCCGTGACCTTCACGTCCTTGTCGGTCTCGCTCACCTCAATATTGGGCCAGTTGATGCCCGCGTTGAAGAAGCGATCCGATCCGAACGGCGTCAGGTCGAACCCGCGGAAGACATCGTCGAACAGACGGTTCATCTCCCGATGAAGCGCGAGGACGGGTGTCATCTCTTCGCCGCGGCGGACACTCACGTCGCGTCCGCGGTTGTTCCAGGGGATCAGATCTCTGATGGCCATGCCATATCCTCCGTTTGAGCAACATGGTTCCGAGCGACGCGGACACCTCAGCGCGGGAAGCACTTGTCCGGCGCCCGGGCTGCCGGGCCCCGATGGGCACCCGGCGTCACGCGACCGCGTGACGAAAAATGAATTAGAACGGAGGCGCGATTTTTCAAGGGCCCATCGGGGGCTTGCGTTCAAGGCGCGGCAAGCCAAACACTTAGCCTTTGTCGGCGCGTAGCCAGCTGGCGCTTCTGGCGCGCTCGCGCATCCGTTCATACGGAGGCCAAGTGCGGCCACCCCACCGGCTCAACTCAAATTCACCTCAGGGCTTGCCGCCGACGCGGGCTCCGGCGCACGGATAAGCCTGCTGCAGCGCCTTGGTGACGACGACGACGGTATTCGCCTCAACGTCGCTGCGGTGCAATTGTTCATATTCCAGGAAAGCGCGGACGAAGTCGCGCAGCCGGGTATCTGTCGGCGGACAGGATCCGATCAACCGGTGCCCGTCGGTATCGGCGAGCATCGACAGATCCTGGATCGCCTGCATATAGCCCCAGCAGAGCAGCGCTTCCCTGGTGTTCGGAATCTGGATGTTCTCGCCGGTGCCGCGCGCCCCCTTTTCGAGCTTTTGGCAATAACTCGCCAACTGGCCGGGACTTTCAATTGCCCACGCGCTCTGCGGTACCACGCAAGCGGCGATGAACAATCCGAGTAGGGTAGCACAACGTCTCATGTTCCAACACCGCAGCTTGTCGTGGTCAGGCCGCATCCGCGCGCAGCTTGTCCTTGGGTTCGAACGCCGAGGCGATCCATGCACCGCCATTGTGGTCGAATGAGACCGTGTAGGGATATCAGCCAAACGTAAGCCGGTCGCTGGTCGATAGCCTTTGCTATTGCGCAAGCCTCGATCGGATACAAACTCTATCCTGGTGTCCGAAACGAACGCCGCTCCAAAGCAGGCAATGAACATGGTCAGAGAACTGCTGGTACATGCATTCCAGTACGGGCCGGCTCATCGGCCTCCGCGTGCGACCTTCCGCCGAGGACGGCAACTGCTCTGGTGTTGCGCGTTTGCGGTCCTGTTCGGCCCTGGGCCAGCGTTGGCGATTGACGGCGGCAGCCCGGCGACGCGGGATCGATTGGCTCGCGCCACCGTTGCGGTTGGAACCGCGAGTGCCGCCGGCGGCCAGCTCGATTTCAGCCATTGCTCGGGCGTTCTGATCGGAGCCGATCTCGTCCTCACGGCCGCGCACTGCGTCGGCGACCACCCCCAAGGCGCTGTTGTTGTGCCCTATGACGGAGACAGGCCTGTGGACTCGCCCCACTGGGCGGCGACCGTTGCGAAATACTATGTCGAGCCCGGCCGGATCCTCGCAGCCGATATTCCGGCGCAGATCAGCGCGTTGTCATCCGACGTCGCGGTGATCCGGCTTGCAACACCGATACGCGGCCGCAACCCGATCCCGATGTCCGATGGAGAGGGCCGGGTCGCGTCCCATTTGACCTTGGCCGCAGCAGGCTTATCCCAACGCGGCATAGGACGGCTCAAGACCGCCGCTTTGCGGCCTCTCTTCATCACTGAAACCGGCGTGACGGTGGCACGGGCGATCGACGCCCGGGTCTGTCTTGGGGATTCGGGCGGCCCGGTCATCGAAGCTTCAAGAAAGGGTCCGCGGCTTTTCGGCGTGGCGAGCGCCGTGATCACATCGCAAGGGCCATGCGGCTCGCTGGTCGTGATCGCGCCGGCGCGTGCTGCGATCGGCCCGGCCACGGCTGCGGAGCAAGCATTCCGATCCGGCCGCTAGCGGCGGGGCCGTGCCGGCGGTATCCAGCTCTGGTGGCGATCAGTGTTCCGACGGCGGCACACTCGATACGCTCGGAACGCTTTCCTCCTTTTGGAGAGCAGCGTTCGGCGCTGCAGGCTTTGCGGTCTTCTCGAATGTCATTCTGGTTTTCAAGCTGTCCCCGATTGTCTCCAGATCCTTCGCAAGCTGCTCCTCGATCGCGGCATCGCAGACCTGTGACGGCACGCGCGAGACGAACTCACGCCGCAGGCGAAGGATGCGTCCTTCGAGCTTGTACTCGGACGTATAGGTATAGAGTTCGCGTTCCAGACGCCGGTCCGTGAACGGCTTTCGTGGTGGAGTGTCATCCGCAAAGGAGAGCTCAACTTCTTCGACCTGCCGCCCGGCGAAACACGCGAACGGCATGGTTCGGCCCTCTTGCCGGCGGCCGAAGATGGCTTGCCCTGGCCGCACATGGATCGGCATGCCGACAGGGATCGGATAAGAGCCCGAGAAGGGCGTTTTCATGCGCTGGTTCAGCCGGAACACCCCTGCGAGCGTAAACTCGGCGGCATTGTTCAAGACGGGTATTTCAAAGTGGCCCTTGCCGGCCGTTCCCAGCGACGCCAATTGTTTCTCCGCGGCGGTTTCGGTGCCAAGCTGCTGCAGCCGCAAAGCCGTGTTGCGGGCGTTGGTCGCAAACACGCCTTTGCTGATCTGCCGTGTTTCGCCGGTGACGGTGCCGTCGGCCGCAATGCTAAGCTTGGTGCGGTTGATCGCGACATGATCGTCAGGGTTCATCGCGGGCGTGCGGCCACGGACCGCGCCGCGCTCCGAAACGCGAACCACCGGCTTGTCGTATGTCGCCGCGTCGAGAACGCCGAAGGCGGAAAACCGCACAGTCGGATCGTCGTAGAGGCTGAATTGCGGCAGATAAATGATCACGTGGTTGAAGGCCGCTATCACGGGTGCGCCGGGCAGCGCGTAGGCATTGCCGGCCTGGATCAGCACCTGCTCGCTCTCGATGCCGACCGCCGAGAGCAGCGCCATCATCAGGGTCACGTGGTCCTTGCAGTCGCCGTATCGGTTTTGCAGCACGTCCTCGGCCGGGTTCGGCACGACGCGACCGGGACCAAGATAGACCGCGACGTAACGAATGTTGCGTTTGACCCAGATGGAAATCGCCTCGGCCTGCTCTCTCTTTCCTTCGACATTTTGTACGATCTGCTGCGCCAGCGCCTGCAGAGGGGGTGTCACTTCGGCTTTCGGCGCGGCTTCTTTCCAGTAGGCGTTTCCCAGCGCCTCATAGTCGCGGAAGGTGGAAACAAACAGCATCGGTTCGCGATCGCGCGCCGAGACCGCGCCGGCTTCGTCCGCGACCTTGCTCCCGGGATGATGCGTCACCGTGTAGACGCGCGTGTCGTCGACCTCCTTGTCGTCGGTCTCAAATCCCGGTCCTTGTTTTGATAGGTTCAGATAGAGTTCCTTCGGCGCCATGATCTGAACTTGCGATGTGCCGAGCGACATTTGCCGGGGAAATATGTGAGCCCGGGTATAGTGGCCGGGAAACATGTCGCCGGAACGCGTAAGGCGCCAGGTGAGCACGACTGTGTCGCCGATCGCGAGATCGGGAAATATCACGACGATCTGCTTCTGGTCGCGGGTATAGACATTTCCGCTCGCGTCCGCGTCCCGCGTGATGATGCCGCTGTCGGGAACCGACGCCCTCCGGCCATCGGGCTTTTCCGTGTAGGCCTCGAGGATTTGCAATTTTTGCACGCCGTCAATGAACGAGAGCCGCTGCTGGCCCGCGGAGCTGAGCGAACCTTCATTCAGGATCCTGATGCGCAGCGTTTCGACGTCTTCGACTGTCTGGTCCGCACGGAAAGTCGTCACCGTATTGGTGGAGATCGATCCCTGCGTTGTCCCGGATTGCGTCTGCGTCTCCGGCTGCGCCTGTGCGGCCGACAAGGCGGCCGGGCTCAGTGATGCCGCGTAGGCAAGTACGGCGATCAGCGCGACCGCGATCCTGCCAGCCAAGCCGCCATAAGGTCTTTTCGGCATTTGTCACCCGCTCGGTGTCCCGGACTCTGTTAGTCTGGTGCACCGCGGGTGCGGTTCGCTTGCCATTGGCTTGAGCGCGCCGGTGTCGGCGCCCGCTCTACTATCCGGTCGGCAACTCGTCCGGCACATCGCCGACCTTGAACAACACGACAGCGTCCGCGAATTCCCCGATGTCCGGGTCGCCCGTCCGGGAAAACGCGACCGCGCCCGCCTTCATGCTGGCGAGCGCTCGCGCGCGCGAGATCGCCTGCGTGGATGACTGCGATTCCACCGGATCGAGAGCGACGAGGTCTCCCTCTTCGGTTTTCTCGAAAGCCATTGCGACGTAGTAGGTGACGCTGGCCATGACACTGCCTCTGGCTGGACTCCAGCAGCGAGTGTGTTCACTATCTGTTCCGATAAGTCAAGAGACGCGCGAAGGTTGGTCTCGGCCGGCTCGACCGCGTGAGGGCCTTGAGGCTCCTGGAGACTATTTGATCAGGAAGTCATCCTTGGTGAGCTTGGTGCCCTTCATCTCGTCCCGCATCCAGATCGGCAGCATGCCCCTGCCCGACCACTTCAGGCTCCTGTCCTTCTTGCTTTGATATTTCGGCTTGGGCTTGGCGCGCTTGCCGCTCCTCGGGACCTGCAGGACGGTGCGGACGATGCCGGCGGCTTTCTGCGAGACGTAGCCTTGCAGCCCGGCGAGCTGGCCTTCGAGGATTTCCCGCTGCTGCTGGACTTTGGCGGCGAGCGTCTGTTCAAGACCGTCGATATAGGCCTTGAGCTGACCGACATCCATGCTGGCGACGGACTTGCCGACCTTTGGCAGGGCGACCTTCTTCTTGTTCTTGGAGCCGGGCGGGCGACCGCGCTTCTTATTCTTGGAGCCGGGCGGGCGACCGCGGCGCTTTGCTTTCTTTGCCATTGAGACCCTCAATATCGGTGACATGAATCCGGAGAATAGCGGTGTCGCCACTGCCTCCGCCATCCTCAGGTGATTTGATGCTCACACCCTGCCGAACCGCAAAAGCGAGTAAGCAAATTAAAACAGACCGCAGAATAGCTCAAGCCATATAGCTCAAGCCATCGGGGCTTTGCTATCGACGCTTATACGCGCTTGGGAAACTCAGGGACTTTCAACAGGAGCTGGCCGCCACGACCCCAGCTGTCATTTTATCAGAAAATCGTCCTTCTTGAGCTTGGTGCCTTTCATCTCTTCGCGCATCCAGATCGGGGTCATGCCGCGGCCCGACCATTTCACCGACTTGTCCTTTTTGGACTGATATTTCGGGGCTGCCTTGGCGCGCTTGCCGACTTTGCCGTTGGATATCTTGAGTAGTGCCGTGCGCGGAGTGCTGACAAGGTGACCGCCGCTATTCGACCCAAACGCCGCAAGCTGATCTTCCAACTCCTTGCGGCGACCGGTAAGGATTGCGTCGATCTTGCCGCGCAATTCGAGCAGCGCGGACACGTCCATTGTTTTGAGTTGCTTGCCAGCCATATACCGTCTCCATGAATGAAGTTCGGCTTATAGTCCGGTTATTCGGGCTTTGTCATGGCCGCCTAAAGGTTGTGCTTGGCCGTTGATGAAGATTTGGCTCGGATCGAGGAGCAAAAGCATCCGATGGCGGCATGGATGCCGATAAGACAGCCGCCATGCCCCACATGATCGTGCCGGAATAGAAGCGCAACCGCGGGTAATGCCCAAGCCCCAGCACTCGCGGATCGATCGAACAAGCACGAAGGCTCGTGCCGAAATCCTCCAGCCTAAAGACCGCCTTGTTCAACGGAAGCCAGTTCGCGGCGGTAAAGAAAATACCGTCGCGCCCGCGATGGAGCGATTGAAGCCGACATGCGCCAGCGCCGTATCAGTGCGCCGGATATTGCTCCGAAGGCATCGGCTTGGCCGCCTTGGTAATACCGAGGATGTCGATGCTTATGGCCGAGGCTTGATTGGCGGTTCCGGTCGATTTCGGCATGAAAATGAAGATGCCACCGACAACGAATGCCGCGACGGTCAGCAATAGGATCGTCTGCTTGCTCATCGTAAGCTCCCGATCGCCCCCGCAGACTGTTAGTCAGGCGCAAAAAGAGCTCGGTTTGCCTCGGGTTGATTTTTTCCATTCCTTCGCCGATCCGCGCGAAGTGAAGTTCCATGCTTGGCACCTCGCTCGGCTCGGGGCGCGTTTGAGGAAGCGATGCAGTTTTTGCGATTTCGGAATCGGAGGATTCTTTCGAATTCTTGCAAATCAGGAATTGCTTTCGCATGCGGCGCAGCTACGGCGTGCCTACCGGAACGCTGCAGAAAGCATCGCGTTGTCATTCGACCGGGGTTGTTCAAGGGGGAACAAACCAGGAGAGAACAATGCGAAAACGCCTCTTGCTCGGCAGCGCAGCTGTCCTCGTCGTCTTAGGTTACGGTGCTACCGCTCAGATCACGCACACCGGGCAGCCGAGCGGATCAACGGCACCATCCGCACGGCCGACAACGCCGTCTTCCAGTTCAACCAAGCAGCCCGGAACAACGGAGCCGCTGGTTCAGAATTCCGCGCCAAGCTCAGGCGAAACGTCGCGCGCACCTTCAGCGCCCGCAGCAACATCACAGGCAACCCCGCCGCCCTCTTCGTCGGCGACAGACACCAGCCAGGCGCCCGCCGCAACGGCCACGGGGACTGGAACGCAGCCCAATAGCGTGACGCAGAATCCGGCCGCGCGGAATTCCGGTACGGCGGCAACAAATCCGCCGCCCGC
Organism: Hyphomicrobiales bacterium; assembly: GCA_039649225.1. Taxonomy (GTDB): domain Bacteria; phylum Pseudomonadota; class Alphaproteobacteria; order Rhizobiales; family Xanthobacteraceae; genus PALSA-894. The sequence goes on from JBBWZU010000354.1 coordinate 16,628, forward strand.
GGCTTCGGATACCGCGCAGGGACGTAACGCCCGGACGTCCAACGGGGCTGCGGCGCAGACCGGCGCACCGACGCCATCAACTCAACGACAGCCGACCCAGCCCAACACGAACGCCGGGACGCGGCAGGAAACGCAGCGGAACCGCGAGGCTCCGCAGAATGCGCAGCGAAACCAGGCGTCGGACGTTTCGCTCAACGTGCAGCAACGCACCCGGATCAGTCAGACCATCGCGCGGCATAGCGTAAGGCCGCTGACCAACGTGAACTTCTCGGTGTCGGTCGGGACCGCCGTGCCGCGTTCCGTACGGCTGAATCCGCTTCCCGCCGACCTCGCCACCGTCGTTCCGCAATATCGCGGCTACAGCTACTTCGTGGTGGAAGAGCAGATCGTGATTGTCGAGCCGTCGAGCACGCAGATTGTCGCGGTCATTCCATATTCGGGCGGCAACGCAACGCGCACGGCGGCGCCGGCTCCGACCAAATCGAGGGCCGTGAAGCTCAGCACGCAAGAACGCGAAGTCGTTCGCCGGCATACGTCGCGCCGCACCGATACCCCAGCGGCCCCGCTCCGCAGGGCCAGCCGGCACTACAGCATCGGCGATGAAGTCGAGACCACCGAAACCATCGAGACCTTCCCGGAAACGGTTTACCGCGAAGCGCCGAGCGTGCGGCCGTATCGGTACTTCCGTCGGGATAACAACGTGATCCTTGTCGACCCCGAGGACCACCGCGTCGTCGATATCTTCGACTGACTGCAAAAGCATGAAGAAGGGCGGCACAGTTGTCGCCCTTTCTTCCTCTAAAACATCGAATGACTGAAATCACCTGAGCAAAGAACGGAACGAGTCCCAAACATCTGGCGTTTGGCGCTCAGGCCAAAAAGGGAGAAGTGCCATGAGGTGGATCGTCCTATTCGCTGGCGCAGCCGCGTTGATGTCGTTTGCTCCTGCGCCCTCGTTTGCGCAAGGTTTCGAAGTGGAGGCGCCGGGCGTTGGCGTGCGCGTTGGCGATCCGGACCGGTATGAGCGCCGTCACTACCGCGACTATGATGGCCCGCGCTATCGCGACCGCGAAGTGTATCTCGGCCGTCGCGGCTGCAGAACAGTGACGATCGAGCGTGACGATGGCTCGACGAAGCGCATCCGTCGCTGCGATTGAGCATCTCCGCTCATCCCGCGCACGCGGGATCCAGAGCCAAATTCGCTGGTCCTGACATGTCGCCCTGGATCCCGGCTTTCGCAAGGATGAGCGGAGGCCCGCTGACCGGCAGTGCTTGTTAATCGATTGCTTACTACGTTTGCCGCCTCGCCTTGATGCCGGGACCAGAATGGCTCAATTTTGAATGGTCGTGTTGACCAGGAGTAAAGCATGAGCGAACCGAGCGAGATTGCTGGCGATCAACTGCGCACGATCGTCGAGCGCATCGAGCACGTGGAAGAAGAGATCAAGGAACTCACCGAGGCCAAGAAAGAAATCTATCAAGAAGCCAAGGGAAATGGCTTCGACGTCAAGATTCTTCGCGAAGTGATCCGCGTGCGCAAGCAGGATCAAAAAGAGCGCGACGAGAAAGAGACGCTCCTCGACATCTATCTGCAAGCCATCAAGGCACCCCGGCCGGTTGCGAAGGCCGCATGACCCCCGACTTGCGGACGCCGGCTCCTTTCGCGCAGGCGTCCGCAAACTTTGTGCAATGCATCGCGCTCCGCGACGTCAAAATGTCGGCGGCGTGCCGGCGCTGATCACTTCGCACGGCTTTGCGCCGACGCACCGGTAACGATGCGGCCTGCGGCTCTCGAAGTAATAGGCATCGCCGGCCCCCAGGATGCGGCGCTCGCCGTCAACCGTCACCTCGAGCCGTCCGCTGAGAACGATGCCGCCCTCCTCGCCATCATGGACCAACAGGATACGGCCGGTATCGCCGCCCGGCTCGTAGCGCTCCTTGAGGATCTGCAAGGTGCGGCCGAACAGATTGTCGCCGATCTGGCGATACGAGATGAGCCCCTTGCCGATCTCGGTCAATTCGTCGGCTCGATAAAATACCTTGCGTGGACGATCGGGCTCGACTGCGAAGAACTCCGCCAGTCCCATCGGGATGCCGTCCAGAATGCGCTTGAGCGCGCCGACGGAAGGATTCATCTGGTTTGATTCAATCAGCGAGATCGTCGAGTTGGTCACGCCGGAGCGCTTGGCGAGTTCGCGCTGCGAGAGCTTGTGACGGCTGCGCACGAAGCGCAGCCGTTCGCCAACATCGATGCTCATCGTCGGTCCGTGTTATAGCTGTTGCGGATCCGGCAAATCATGACAAGCATTGTCAGCAAAATCAATAGCTTGACGCGCGACAGAAAAGGACTTGTTGGCCGTTCGCAACCATGGTTGCGGTGGCGTTTCGCGAGAGGGAGCCCGACCGTGACGATTCATCAGATCCCGAACACCTTGAGCCTCGATTCCTTCTGGATGCCGTTCACGGCGAATCGCCAGTTCAAGGCGGCGCCGCGCCTGATCGCTTCGGCGGAAGGCATGCACTACACGACCGTCGACGGCCGCAAGGTGCTGGATGGCTCGGCCGGCCTGTGGTGCGTCAATGCCGGCCATGGGCGCCGGCAGATCGCCGCCGCGGTCGAGCGGCAGCTCACGACGCTCGACTATGCGCCCTCGTTCCAGATCGGTCATCCGATCGCGTTCGACTTTGCCGAGCGGCTGGCGGCGATCGCGCCGGGCGGGCTCGACCGCGTCTTCTTCACCAATTCGGGCTCAGAGTCGGTCGATACCGCGCTCAAGATCGCTCTCGCCTATCATCGCGCTGCCGGCCAAGCGACACGCACACGCCTGATCGGCCGCGAGCGTGGCTACCACGGTGTCGGATTCGGCGGCATGTCGGTCGGTGGCATGGTCAACAACCGGCGCGCGTTCGCGACCCACCTGCCTGGCGTCGACCACATACGCCACACGCATGACCTTGCCCGCAATGCGTTCTCGAAGGGACTGCCGGCGCACGGCGCCGAGCTCGCCGACGACGTCGAGCGTCTGGTTGCGCTGCACGGCGCCGATACCATCGCGGCGGTGATCGTCGAGCCGGTCGCCGGATCGACTGGCGTGCTGATCCCGCCGCAGGGCTATCTCCAGCGTTTGCGCGCGCTGTGCGACAAGCATGGCATCCTGCTGATCTTCGACGAAGTGATCACCGGGTTCGGCCGGCTCGGCACGCCGTTCGCAACCGACTATTTCGGCGTGACGCCGGATCTCGTCACCTCCGCCAAGGGCATCACCAACGGCGCGGTCCCGATGGGCGCCGTGTTCGCGAGCCGCCAGATCCATGACGCGCTGATGACCGGGCCGGCGAGCCAGGTCGAGCTGTTCCATGGCTATACCTATTCGGCGCATCCGGTGGCCTGTGCGGCCGGGATCGCAACGCTGGATATCTACAAGGACGAAGGCCTGCTCACGCGCGGCGCGTCGCTCACCGATCACTGGCAGGATGCGCTGCATGCCTTGCGCGGGCAGCCGAACGTGATCGACGTCCGCGCCATCGGGCTGGTCGCCGGCATCGAGCTGTCTTCGCGGCCGGACGCCGTCGGCGCACGCGGCTATGACGTCATGGTCGACTGCTTCAATCACGGCCTGGTGCTGCGCAACAGCGGCGACAGCCTCGCGATGTCGCCGCCGCTCATCGTCGAACGCGCCCAGATCGACGATATGGTCTCGATCCTCGGCGACGCGCTCAAGCGCGTGGCCTGATCTTGGTTCGCGCTGTGTTTCGTCAGTGACTCAGCACTTTGGCGAGAAACTGGCGGGCACGGTCGGTTGATGCGCCGCTGAAGAACTGCGCTTTCGGCGTGTCCTCCAGAATCTCGCCGTTGTCCATGAACAGGACGCGATCGGCGACGCGTTGCGCGAAGCCCATCTCGTGCGTGACCACCATCATGGTCATGCCGTCGAGCGCCAGCGCCTGCATGACCTCGAGCACTTCGTTGATCATCTCGGGATCGAGCGCCGATGTCGGCTCGTCGAACAGCATCGCCATCGGGTCCATCGCCAGCGCGCGTGCGATCGAGACGCGCTGTTGCTGGCCGCCGGACAACTGACCGGGACGGTCGGAGAGTTTGCCGGACAGGCCGACGCGCGCCAAAAGCTGTTCGGAGCGCGAGTCCGCTTCGGCGCGTGAGCGTTTGAGGACATGAATCTGCGCCAGGCTGACATTCTGCAGCGCGGTCATATGCGGATAGAGCTCGAAACTCTGGAACACCATGCCGATGCGCGCGCGCAGCGCGGGCAGATCCGTGCGCTTGTCGCCGACCGAAACGCCATCGACCATGATGGTCCCCTGGTCGAACGCAACGAGGCCGTTGACGCATTTGATCAAGGTGCTCTTGCCCGAACCGGACGGCCCGCACACGACGACGACCTCGCCCTGTTTCACCGTCGCGCTGCAGCCGCGCAGCACCTGCGTGGCTCCATAGCGCTTGTGGACATCCGTGATCACGATCATCTGAGGCGCTCCTTGCGGTAGCGATCCACCGCCTGCGAAAGCGAAAAGCAGATTGCCAGATAGACCACGGCGACGAGCGTATACATCTCGGTCGGCCGGCCGTCGCGCGCCGCAACCACGCTCGCGGCGGTCATGAAATCGCGCAGCGCGACGACGTAGACCAGCGAGGTATCCTGGAACACGATGATGATCTGATTGAGCAAAAGTGGCGTCATCGCGCGCAATGCCTGCGGCATGACGATGAGGCGGAGCGTCTGCCCGCGCCGCATGCCGGTCGCCAGCGCGGCCTCGGTCTGTCCGGCACGGACACTGCCGATGCCGGCGCGGATGATCTCGCAATAGAACGCGGCCTCGAACAGCACGAAGGCGATCAGCGCCGAAACCAGCGAGCCGATGGGCCGGCCGATCGCCAGCGGAACCAGGAAATAAAACCAGAACAGAACCAGCACCAAGGGCACCGAGCGGATCAGTGTCACGTAGCCCGCGGCGGGCGCGGCGAGCAGCGGACGGCTCGAGAGTCGCATCAAGGCGAGCCCAAAGCCAAGCACAAGGCCCCCGGCCGTGGCGACCGCCACCAGCAAGGCGCTGAGCGCCATGCCTTCGGCCAGAAACGGCCAGGACCGCGCAATGACGTCCCAATCGAAACTGCTCACGATGGCGCCCGCCGCAGCGCGGCGCCTCCGACCCGGCCGTCGATGACGCGCATCAGCCCGGTCACCGCGAGCCCGAGCAACAGGTAGACCACGGTGGCGACCGTGAAAGCTTCCAAACCCTGAAACGTGTAGTTCTCGATGTGCCGGCTTTGCGCCGTCAATTCGAGCACCCCGATGGTGAGGCTGATCGACGACATCTTTACGGTGATGAGAAATTCCGAGGTCAGCGGCCCGACGATCGCGCGCAGGCCGAGGGGGAGCAGAACCAGCCGGAATGCCTGGAGCGGCCGCAAGCCGGTTGCGAGCGCCGCCGGCATCAGATGAATGCCGACCGCTGCGATGCCGGCGCGCACCTGCTCGGCGACCCGGGCGCCCGCGAACAGGCCGATCGCCACGATGGCGGTGACGAATTCCGGCTGCGGCAGATCGCGCTTGAACCAGAGGCCGACCGCATCCGGAACCACTTCGGGAAACACGAAGTACCAGAGGAACAACTGCACCAGCGGCGGGAT
>JBBWZU010000363.1:0-4032 GCA_039649225.1 Hyphomicrobiales bacterium
CTGGGCGCCGCTGTATGCGCAGCTGGCCGCGGCGTATCTCGACCGGCTGCCGCGCGGCGAGGTGGTCGATCTCTTTCCGGCTCTCGCGGGACCGCTTGCGGCGCGGATCCTGGCGCACGCGATGGGCGTTCCGGACGCAAGCGATGAGGACATGCAGCGATGGTCGCAGACGCTGATCGACGGCGCCGGCAATTTCGGCTGGACGCCGGGGCCTTTCGAGGCGACCGACATCGCGAATGCCGAGATGGACACATGTATCCGCGCCAACGCGGAACGCGTGGCGGCCGAGCCGGATTCCTCGGCGCTCTCCTTCATGGTGAACGCGAAGAATCCGATTGCGGAAAGCCAGATCATCGCCAATGTGAAGATCGCGATCGGCGGCGGCATCAACGAGCCGCGCGACGCCCTGCTGACGATCCTCTACGGCTTGTTCACCAATCCGGACCAGCTTGAAGCCGTGCGTGCCGGCGGCAAATGGCGCGCCGCCTTCGAGGAGGGGATACGGTGGGTGGCGCCGATCCAGGCGAGCTCACGGCTCGTCATGGAGGACACGGAGATTCGCGGCTGCTTCATCCCGAAGGGCGACACCGTGATGACGATCCAGGCGTCCGCCAATCGCGACGAAGACGTCTTCGAAGACGGCGAGAACTACAACGCCCTGCGCGAGCCCAATCCTCACCAGGCCTTCGGCAACGGCCCGCATCATTGCGCGGGCGCGCATCTGTCGCGGCGAACCGTTGGTGCCATCCTGCTGCCTATGCTGTTCGAGCGCTTTCCCAACATGACATTGCCTGATCCCGCGAGCGTGCGCTGGCACGGATTCGGTTTCCGCGGCCCGCTCAATCTGCCGGTTCTCCTGCAATAAAATCGACGCGGAGGGGGCGATTTCATGCGCCCGCGTCCGCGTTACTTCTCTTCCCGTACCGATGCGACCACCGTCGGCATCGCGGCGTCGATGATCGCGGCGCTCAGATTGCGCGCAAAGCAATCATAGCCCCAGTCGTTCATGTGGAAACCGTCCTCGATGCTGAAAGCCTCGAACGGGATGCCCTGGCTCTCGTGCCAATCCTGCATCAACGCAAAGCGCCGGAACGTCGCGGCGCCTTGGGCGCTCGCTTCGGACGCAATCATGTCGACGATCGGACGCGCGACCGGTTGCGCGACGATCGCGGCGGTGTATTGCGGATCGATCAGCACCACGTCGGCGCCGGTCCTCTTGAGCCGCGCGATGCCATCCCGGATCAGCACGGCTTCCGCTGCCGGATCCCGATTGCGCACGATCGCATTGCTGCCGACCTGCCAGAGGACCAGATCGGGTTTTTCCGCAATCACATCCCGGTCGAAACGCGCCAGCATGTCGGCTTCTTCCTCGTCGCCGACGCCGCGGTTGAGGACGCGGATGGCGATGGCCGGAAAGCGCACGCCGAGAAGCGCTTCCAGGCGGCTCGGATAGGAAGCCGCGGCGGAAGATGCGCCTGCACCCCAGGTCGAGGACGAGCCGATCGCCACGATCGTCAGCGTCCGCCCGTGGGTGAGTCGAAACCGGGTACGGGTCAGGGTCTGATCGAAGCGCAAGCCGGAGGGCGGGCAAACCGGATTCATGGCCTTCCTGCTTCCACTTGCGCGAAATCGACCAAGATGATCGCACGTCGTGTTCCGATTCCGACATTGGCAAGTGTAGCCGCGATGATGGCCGGCCGCATGTCCTTCTCCTTCGTGGCCGTTTGGCGCGCGAGCGCCGGAACTGACTTGCCAGGAGCGCCGGATTCATGCCGGAGAACCGGACAGCAGTCGCCGAACGATCGCTCCAGCCATTGCCTGGATGAGGCCTGGACACTAAGAGCCGACAGCAAGCTCGATATGATAACCATTACGGAATCTGCGATTCCAGAGCCGGAGCCATCATGCCGTCTTCCCTCACCGTCCGACCCGTCGCGCGCGCCGACTACGATCAGTGGCTGCCCCTGTGGGAGGGTTACAACGCGTTCTACGGCCGCAGCGGGCCGACCGCGCTCGCGCCCGAGATCACACAGATGACGTGGCAGCGCTTCTTTGACGGCTACGAGCCGATGCATGCGCTGGTCGCCGAGAGCGACGGCAAGCTCGTCGGCCTCGTGCATTACCTGTTCCACCGCAACACCATCATGCTCGGGCCTGCCTGCTATCTGCAGGACCTGTTCACGAACGCCTCACAGCGTGGCAAGGGCGTCGGCAAGGCGCTGATCGAGGCGGTGTACGACAAAGCCAAAGCCGCGGGTTCGCCGCGCGTCTACTGGCACACCCACGAGACCAACCACACCGCGATGAAGCTTTACAATTACGTCGCCAATCACTCGGGCTTCGTGGTGTATCGTAAGGATCTATAAACCATCGGCAAACGGGAATGCGCCGCGTGCACCCGCCCGATGTCGCATAGACCAATGCGCCGGGAGCGGCTAGATTCGCCGCCCGAATACGGCACAAGAAAACACCCCGGAGAAGACTCATGGATCGGCGAAGCTTCTTGGCGATTGCGGCGCTCGGCGCGCTGACGGCCGGCCTCTCGACGCCTGCCGCAACGCAACCCCAGACCTGGCCGCAGCGCAACGTCCGCTTCATCGTGCCGCTCGGCCCGGGCTCCGGTGTCGATATCACGGCGCGGCTGATCGCGGACCGGCTGTCGGCGAAATGGGGCAAGCCGGTGGTGGTCGAAAACAAACCGGGCGGCGACGCCATCGTGGCCATCTCGGCCTTCACCGGCGCAAACGACGACCACACGCTCCTGATGGCGCCGACCTCCACCTTCACGGCGCATCCGTTCCTGCATGAAAAGCTTCCCTACGAGGCACGCGACCTCGTCCCGATCGCCCGCGTGAGCAATACGGTCATCGCGGTCGGCGTGCCGACCGCCGCGGGCATCAACTCGGTCGATGATCTGATCGCGCGCGCGAAGGCGGAACCGGGCAAGCTCAATTCAGCCAGCGCCACCGGCGCGAACGACTTCGTTGTCACCGGCTATCTCAAGCTCTCCGGCACCGATATCACGCGCGTCCCTTATCGAGACGCCGTGCAGGCGGTCAACGACCTCGCCGAAGACCGCATCCAGCTTTATGTCGCGGCATTCGCCATCATGCGGCCGCAGGTGCAGGCCGGAAAGGTCAAGCTCATCGCGGTGACGAACAGCGAGCGCGCCCCGATGCTGCCCGAGGTGCCGACCGCAAAAGACACCGGTCATCCCGGGCTGACGATCGACGGGCTGGTCGGCCTGTTCGGGCCGCGTGACATGCCGAAGGAGCTGCGCGACCGCGTGGCGGCCGACGTCATGGCGGCCGCCGGCGATCCGGAGATCGCCGCGAAGATCAGCGCGACCGGGCAAATCGTGCGGCCGGGTGGGTCGGATGAATTCGCCAAGGCCATCGAAGAGCAGATCAAGGTCATCTCCGACAGCGCGGCCGCCGCCGGCGTGAAGCGTCTGCTGCAGAATTAATCCTTGCATGATCATCGACATCTATACGCACATTCTCCCGGATCGTTTTTTCCAGGAGATGTCGCGGGTTTCGCCGAAGCTGGAAAACATCGGCGCGCGCCTGCGCGGGGTGAAAAAGCTGTTCGACCTCGATCTGCGCTTTGCCGAGATGAACCAGCTTGGCGACTACCGCCAGATCATTTCGCTGCCCAATCCGCCGCTTGAAGAGATCGCGCAAGGCGAGACGGCGCAATGCTTGAGCCGCGTCGCCAATGAGGCGATGGCCGAGCTATGTGCGCGGCATCCGGCGCGGTTTCCGGCGTTTGTCGCCGCGGTGGCACTCGACGACGTCGATGCGGCCCTGAAAGAAGCCGAGCGCGCCATCACGACGCTCGGCGCGCGCGGCATTCAGGTGTTCACCAACATCGCAGGCCATCCGCTCGACGAGGAGCGCTTCGCGCCCGTGTTCGCCCTGATGGCGGCGCATGATCTGCCGATCTGGCTGCATCCGGCGCGTAGCGCCAGCATGCCGGACTATGCGTCGGAGACGAAGTCGCGCTTCGAGATGTGGTGGTGTTTCGGCTGGC
>JBBWZU010000365.1:0-3790 GCA_039649225.1 Hyphomicrobiales bacterium
GGGAAGCACGACGACGGGCTTCTTGCCGGCGACCGCAAGACAGAGCGGCTTGCCGGGCTTGAGCGCGACGCCATGCACGATCACGCCGGGCGTGCCGAGCCGCGAGACGATACGATGCGACAGAGCGCCCGCGCCTTTCGAGGTGCCGCCCGACAACACCACCATGTCGCAGTGCCTGAGCGCGTCACGCACGGCGTTTTCCAGCACCGTCTCGTCGTCCGGATAGGCGCCGACCGCCACGGGCTCGCCGCCGGCCTCGGCGACCGCCGCCGCGATGATGGCGCCATTGCTGTCGTAGACCGCGCCAGGACGCAGCGGCTGGCCCAGCGCCACCAGTTCATCGCCGGTCGACAGCACCGCAACCTTCGGCCGCCGCACCACGTCACTCTCGCAAAACCCGCACGCCGCCAGCATGCCGATCTCGCGCGACGAGATCGTCGCGCCGCGCCGCAGCAGCGTTTCGCCGCGCGCGATGTCGGAACCCGCATAGGAGATGAACTGCCCCGGCGCAGCGGCTCGACGCAGGTCGATCGCGGGCGCGGCGGCATCGATGAGTTCGGTGTTCTCGATCATCACCACGGCGTCGGCGCCGCGCGGCACCACGCCGCCGGTCGCAATCGTGGTCGCGGTACCGGGCGCGACGGTGAGCTTCGGCGCATGGCCGCAGGCCAGCACCTCGGCATTAAGCGTCAGCCTGCGCGGCATTGCCTCGGTGGCACCCACCGTGTCGGCGGCACGCAGCGCAAAGCCGTCGACATTGGCACGATCGAATGGCGGCACATCGATCGGCGCCGCGATGTCATGCGCGAGCACACGGCCGAGCGCAGCCGCGAGCGGAATGCACTCGGCGCCGAGCGGCGCAAGATCGAGATGCTGCCAGAACCGCGCCTTGGCGTCCTGCGCCGACACGACCTCGAGGAACTGCTCCTGCCGCGCGGCCGCGCGCACTGCCTCGAGCAGCGCGATCTCGGGGCCCGCTCGGCCGGCATTGTTCATGGGAACGCCCGCATCTCCAGCCGCGTACCCGCCGCGAAGCCTTCGCTCTCCGGCGGCACCAGCACCCAGCCGTCGGCGCGCGTCAGCGCCTGCGCCGGCCAATAGCCCGAGGCCAGCGGCTCCACGCCGCCGGCGACCCGACGCACCGGCACCACGTCGGCAAGGCCGACGGTCGAATTGATCTTGCGCGTCAGGATGACCGGCATGGCTGGCTCGGATGTGAGAGCGCCCGTGAGCCGCCGCAAGAGGGCGTCACCGATGATGAGAAACGCCGCGAGCGCGGCATCGAGCCGGGCCGGCAGCATCAGCACCGGATGCCCTTTGGCGCTCCCGAGCGCGGCGCTTTCGCCGGGCGCGATGCCGAAGCCGTGGATGTGCACCTCGCCCATGCGCCGTAGCATCGCGACGCTGTGGTCATTGCGTCCCGCGCCGGTCCCGCCGATCGTGATGACGATATCGGTCTGCTCGTCCGCCAGAGCGCGTTCGAGCGCGCGCACGAAGATCACCACGATGCCGTGCGCGGAGGCCGCACGGGAAATTGCCAGCGCCACCGCGTCGGTTTCGGCACCCGCGGTCGAGACGACGCGCACACGCGGCTCACGCACGCGCACGCGCGTGATGCCGGCCCCCTGCAAGGCCGCGACGTCGGCGGCGCGCAGACGTTCGCCTGCAAGACGCAGCGGATGTCCCGGTAACGCGTCCGCGCCGGTCCCGAGCACGCCGTCACCCGCGGTCGCCGCGGCATGGGCTTCCGCGCCGCCGGCCTTGATCGTCACGGCATCCGGCGGCAACACCGCATCCGCATTGGGCGGCAGCGCGGCGCCGGCATCGACCCATGCGGGCGCCGCGGCGAGCAAGACCGGCGCATAGGAGCTTGCATCCGCAATCGTATCCGCGCGGACCGCCCATCCGTCGATCAGCGCAACGGACATAGCGGGCCGTGCCGCCGTCACGTTCGCGTCGACGGCAAGGATGCGCCCTTCCGCATCGGCCACGGCCGCTTCACGCGGCACGACCGGCTGCGCCAGCGCTTCGACATGCGCCAGCACTTGCGCAATGGGCGTAAGGCTCAAGATCCGCTGGTTTTCCGGCATCATCCGGCATGTGTGCTTGAGCGGCGGCGCAAAGGTCAAGCAGCGCGATGCAATATAGCTAAATCCTATCGGGCGATGGCCGCATGCCCGCAATACTCTTGACGGCGCGCGCCGCGCGGCCTCCATTGCGGCCATGCCGGAGACGACGCTCGACCTGCGGGGGCTGAGATGCCCCCTGCCCGCCCTGAAAACCCGCAAGGCGCTGACCCGCCTTGCGGCCGGCGACCTCATCGTGGTCGAGTGCACCGATCCGCTGTCGACCCTCGACATCCCGAACCTGATCAATCAGACCGGCGACGTGCTGGAAGACCAGAAGACCGAGCCCGGCCTGTTCGTGTTCCGCATCCGCAAGACAGGCGCATAACGTCCGAAACGTCCAAAGAGAAAATCATGACACACCGCTGCGCGATCCTCGACGACTACCAGAACGTCGCCACCAAGCTGGCTGACTGGTCGATCCCCGATGTCGAGGTGAAGGTCTTCAATGAGTGGTTCGCCGACCAGAAGGCGGCCGTGGCCGCCCTGAAGGGCTTCTCGATCATCTGCATGATGCGCGAGCGCACGCCGTTCCTCAAAGCCACGCTGGAGCAACTGCCGGACCTCAAGCTGCTGATCACCTCGGGCGCGCGCAATGCCTCGATCGACCTCGACTATGCGGCCGAGCGCGGCATCACGGTGTGCGGCACCGGCGCCGCCGGACAGCCGACGGCCGAGCTTGCAATCGGCATCATGCTCGAGCTCGCGCGCAAGATCGGCTACGAGAGCAACCGCATGAAGACCGGCGTGCCGTGGCAGTCGACGCTCGGCATCGAGCTTGGCGGCAAGACGCTCGGCCTGCTCGGCTTCGGCAAGCTCGGCTCCAAGGTGGGCGAGATCGGCAAGGCGCTCGGCATGACGCTGATCGCCTGGAGCCAGAACCTCACCGCGCAAGCCGCCAAGGCCGGCGGCGCCACGCTGGTGTCGAAGGAAGACCTGTTCCGCCAGTCGGATTTCCTGAGCATTCATCTCCAGCTTTCGGCGCGCTCGCGCGGCCTCGTCACCGCGAAGGACCTCGCGCTGATGAAGCCGACCGCGTTCCTGATCAACACCTCGCGCGGACCGATCGTCGATGAACCGGCGCTGCTCTCGGTGCTCGGACAGCGCAAGATCGCGGGCGCCGGCCTCGATACGTTCGATATCGAGCCGTTACCGGTGAAACACCCGTTGCGCGGGCTCGACAACACCGTGCTGACGCCGCACCTCGGCTATGTGAGCCAGGAGGGCTACAAGGTCTATTACACGCAGATGGTCGAAGCCATCAAAGCGTGGCTGGCCGGAAACCCGGTGCGGGTGATCAAGAAGTAGGGCGGGATCCTCATCCTGAGGAGCCCGCAAGCGAACTCCCACCTCATCCTGAGGAGGCCGCACAGCGGCCGTCTCGAAGGATGGCGGCAAGCTCTGTGCTCGTGGCCATCCTTCGAGACGCCTCGCTACGCTCGGCTCCTCAGGATGAGGTCTGAGTTTGCACTTCAGGATGAGGGCTCACACTACCCCTTCCAGCCCTTCGCCATGGCCTCGATCTCGCCGGCATCGAACTTGTTGATGTCCTCGATCAGATCATTGGTGATGAGATCGGTCGTCGCGGCCTTTTCCTTCAGCACACCGTTCTTGACGAGAAAGTCGACATACGCGCCGTAGTTCTCGACCGAGTTCTCGCCCCA
>JBBWZU010000390.1:0-5161 GCA_039649225.1 Hyphomicrobiales bacterium
CAGGCCTTCCCCGAGTATTACGAGGAGTACTTCAAGCGGGCGATGATGGGCGGCGCGATCGTGTCGCTCGCCCCCATGGTGTGTACCGGACCCGTCCGCTATCGCGGCGAGGAGTATGTGGCGCGCGACATCGCCAATCTGACCGCCGCAGCCCGCGCTGCCAAAATCGATCTGACGCACGCATTCCTGCCCGCAACGGCGCCGTCGGGCGTCGGGATCAATGAATATTACCGCAGCGAGGAGGAGTACCTTCACGCGCTGGCGGCGGAGCTGGCCAAGGAATATCGCGCGATCGCCGATGCCGGCCTGCTGGTGCAGATCGATGATCCGTTCCTTGCCGATATCTTCGTCGATCCGCGGCTCGATCATGCGCAGATGCGGCGCCGGGCCGAGCTCTATGTCGCGGCGACCAACGCCGCCCTTGCTGGCATTCCGGCCGAGCGGGTGCGCTTCCACACCTGCTATGGCATCAACGAAGGGCCGCGGATCCACGAGGCCAGCCTCGCCGACGTGATCGAGTATGTCTTCAAGGTCGATGCCGGCTCCTACAGTTTCGAGGGCGCGAACCCGCGCCACGAGCACGAGTATCATCTGTTCGAGCGGGTCAGGCTGCCGGAGGGCAAGGTCATTTGCCCCGGCGTCATCACCCACGCGAGCAACATCGTCGAGCATCCCGAGCTGATCTGCGAGCGGCTGCTCCGCTACGCCAATCTGGTCGGGCGCGAGAACGTCATCGCCGCGGCCGACTGCGGCTTCTCCTCGCAGGCGCTCTACCAGACCGAGGTCCACCGCACGGTCGTCTGGGAGAAGTTCAAGGCGATGCGCGAGGGCGCAAACCTCGCGAGCAGGAAGCTCTGGGGCACGTGATCCGACAGGAAGCTGCGGCGCAAGCGATCCGAGCATAACGGACGCACGCCGATCACCGGGAGCACGACATGAGACGCGCAGCATTGTTCATTGCGGCTATGATGGCGTTCCTCGCACGCGACGCCTGCGCGCAGGATGTGATCAAGATCGGCTTCATCGCGCCGACGACCGGACAGTTCGCCCAGATCGGCAACCACCTCGTGGCCGGCGCGAAATACTACATGCAGGAGCACGGCGCGGTCGTCGCCGGTCGGAAGATCGAGCTCCTGATCCGCGACGACGGCGGCCAGCCCGACATGGCCAAGCGCATCGCCCAGGAGCACATCGTCAACGACAAGGTCGCGGCGCTCGCCGGCTTCACCTTCACGCCGGTTGCGCTCGCGGTCGCGCCGCTGTCGGCGCAGGCACGCATCCCGCAGGTCGTGATGGGCGCCGGCACCTCGATCATCACGGAACGCTCGCCCTACATCGCGCGGACCTTCTTCACGGTCGCGCAAGCGACCGTGCCGCTCGCCCAATGGGCCGCTAAAAGCAACATCAAGCGCATCGTGACCTTGGTGTCGGATTATGCCCCCGGGCATGACGCCGAGAAGGTGTTCGGCGAAGAGTATCGCAAGGCAGGCGGCGAGGTCGTCGCCACGCTCAGGGTGCCGGTCCAGAGCCCGGATTTTTCACCTTACTTGCAGCGTGCGCGCGAGGCGTCGCCCGAGGCGATCTTCGTCTTCATTCCCGGCAACCAGGCCGGCGCCTTTGCCCGGCAATATGTCGAGCGCGGGTTGAACACGTCGGGGATCAAGCTGATCGGCACCGGCGATATGACCGATGACGACCTGCTCAATCCGATGGGCGATCCGGCGATCGGCATCATCACGGCGCACCAATATTCGGTGGCGCATGATTCCGCGCTGAACAGGTCCTTCGTCGCCGGATTCAAGCGGACCATGGGCATGCGGCCGAACTTCGTGTCGGTCGCCGCCTATGACGGGATGCATCTGATCTATGAGGCGCTCAGGAAGACCGGCGGCGACACCGACGGCGACAGGCTGATCGCCGCCATGAAGGGGATGAGCTTCGAAAGCCCGCGCGGCCCGATCTCGATCGACCCGCAGACACGCGATATCGTGCAGAACATCTACATCCGGCGCGTCGAGCGGCGCGATGGCGAGCTCTACAATATCGAGTTCGACACCTTCCCGGCCGTCAAGGATCCCGTGAAGGCGAATGCCAAATGAGGTTGCGGCTGGCGCGCGATGCCGTGTGGACTCGAAGCCCTCATCCTGAGGAGCGATCCCACAGCGCGTCGAAGACGCGCGTAAACGCGCTTAAGGGATCGCGTCTCGAAGGACGAGGGCGGGCGCTCGGAGCTTGCGGCCATCCTTCGAGGCTCGCCATACGCGCGTCTTCAACGCGCGACGGCTCGCACCTCAGGATGAGGTCGGTGTTCGTTGCCGCTCTCATAAGCCAATCGATCCGAAGCTGCTAGGCCGATCCACATGCAACGTCTCGACAGTGATGTGATCATCGTGGGCGGCGGTCCGTTTGGGCTGATGCTTGCAATCGAGCTTGGACGGCGCGGCGTCTCGGCGGTTCTGTTCGACGAGAAGCCGTCTACCGCCGTCAATCCGCAGGCGAACGCCACGCAGGCGCGCACCATGGAGCACTACCGGCGTCTCGGCTTCGCGCACGAGATCCGCGCGCTCGGGCTGCCGGCGGACTTCCCGACCGACATTGCATATTTCACCCGCTATGCGCGCCACGAGCTTGCCCGCTTCAAGCTGCCGTCCGCGCGCGAGGCGGCGCAGCTCGTCTCGACTCTGTCCGGCTCATGGAGCGCCGCGGAGCTGCCGCACCGTGTCTCGCAGAAATATGTCGAGCAGGTTTTGCACCGCCATGCCGCCGCCACGCCGGGCATCTCGGTCAATTACGGTTGGCGCGTCACGCGCTTTGCCGACCGGGGCGATCACGTCGCGGTGCATGTGGCGCAGGTCGAGAGCGGGCGCGAGCGCAGCCTCACGGCGCGATATCTTGCCGCCGGTGATGGCGCGCGCAGCCAGACGCGGCGCGCGCTCTGCATCCAGCATGCGGGCGATGCCGGCGCGTCCCGCGACTTCTTCGGCGGCCGCATGTTCGCGGTCTACCTGCGCGCGCCGGACTTTTACGCGCAGGTGCCGCATGCGCCGGCCTGGATGAACGTGACGTTCAATCGCGAGCGTCGCGCCCTCATGTGCGCGGTCGACGGCAAGGGCGAGTTCGCCTTCCACACGCAGCTGCGCGACGGCGAGGACGAGCAGCGGCTCTCGCGCGCCGACGCCCTCGGGCTGTTCCAGCAGGCGGCCGGCGCGCCGATCGACGCGGAGGTTCTTTCGATCGGGACCTGGACCGCCGGCTATGCGCTCGTTGCCGAAAAATTCCAGCACGGGCGCGTGTTCATCGGCGGCGATGCCGCTCACCTGTTCACGCCGGCCGGCGGGCTCGGCTACAACACCGCCGTCGAGGACGCGGTGAACCTCGGCTGGAAGCTCGCCGCGACGCTCAAGGGGACCGGCGGGCCGGCGCTGCTGGCGAGCTACGAGACCGAGCGCCGCGCCGTCGCGGTGCGCAACACCGGCTATGCCCGCACGTTCGCCGACTCGCTCGGGCTGTTCGTCCCGCGGCCCGAGATCGAGGACGAGGGCGCGGCGGGCGATGCGGTGCGCGCCGAGGCCGGCGCTTATCTTGCGGCTCACGGGCGCGCCGAGTTCAACATTCCGGGCATCACCTTCGGCGCGCGCTATGACGGCTCGCCGATCATCGTTGCCGACGGCGCGCCGCCGCCACCCGATTCCGCCAATGTCTATGTGCCGACCGCGTCGCCGGGCGGCCGCGCGCCGCATCTGTGGCTCGATGCCGAGACCTCGCTGTTCGACCGTCTCGGATTCGCGTGGACGATCCTGCGCCTCGGCCCGTCGGCTCCCGCGGTCGACGCCCTCGCGGCCGCGGCGGCGCGCCAGGGGCTCGCCCTGACGGTCGTCGACGTCGCACGATCCGACGCGCTCGAACTCTACGAGGCTCCCCTCGCCCTCATCCGTCCCGACCAGGTCGTCGCCTGGCGCGGCGCGCGCGACTCCGATGCCGTCGCGGCGCTCCGGATCGCGACCGGCGGATAGACTTGCGGGCTGCCGCATTTACTCAACCGGCTTAGGCGACTGCAGGATTGGCCGTGTAGGCGAATCCTTCTGCGTGGTTTCCCAGCCTTTCGCCGCTTTCACGAGTGCGTCGAAGGCGCTCCCGCTCTCAAGCAGCGCGCGTTTGAGCGCGGGCTCGAGCGGCTGCTCTATCCCCGCCTCATCGAGCGGCATCCTGTCCTCGCGCACGGCCTTCATCAGCCGCGCGATCTCGCCCGCGGCATGAGCCGGGGTATGCATCAGCACCAGCCGGCGCATGGGCATGGGGTTATTCGGCACGTGGCAATTGTCGCATTGTGCGTCGCGCATGCGGAGCGCAAGCGTCCTGTAGGTGAAATCGAGTTTCGGAAGGTACGGATTGTCTGCGCTGAACAAGCCGTCGAATAGCGTCACGCGCGGCTGGATACGTCCCTCCTTGTCCATCCACATCCAGTTGCCGTCGAACGTGGGATGTATCGGCTGTGTGGACACGACGGGGCTGCCGCTGCCACGTTCGGTGAATTGCCCGATCACGATCTTGGCGGTCTTCGGATCGACCCAGAGCAGCACGGAATTCGCGGCTTGGTAGACCTTCCACTTCGCCTCGTCATGCCAGAATGGATAAGGAAACTGCCCGGGCGGCAGCAGATTGCGGAAGCCCGCACGTAATCGGATCAGGTAGAGCCGCTCGCGCTCGACGTATTCGGTCGTGTACTCGCCGCTGAACATGAAGAGCGAGAGGTAAAGACCGGCGATCACGTCAGGCGCGAACTGCGTGAGATTGGTATTCTCGAGCGCCGCTCCGGCATCCTGATTCCGGCGGCCCCAGAGCAGCCGCGGTGCAAGGTTGCGGCGCAGCGCGGAGTCCCCGAACAGGCTGTGCCGGCATCGGTCGAAGGCCGCCTGGTCCGCGGGTGAAGCAGGCGGACAGACCTGCTGCAACGCGAGCGCGACCTCGGATGCCATGAACGCGATCTGATCGGTCAGGTCGGGCAGATCGTCGTCGATCCGCGAAGCGGCGTCGATCCGCGAAGCGGCGGGACCAAGAAAGGCCGCGAGCAGCAGTGCGCTGCTCGCGATGAAGCGCCGCGCGAGGGCGCCGGGCATGGCCCTACCTCACGGGCTTCATGGAATTGGCCACCAGATGTGCA
>JBBWZU010000409.1:0-19811 GCA_039649225.1 Hyphomicrobiales bacterium
ATTGTCCTTGTGACGCGCGCGGGCGTTGTTGCATTAGCTGGGGGCATGCTGGCCTGGGCATTGGCCGACGAGCCCTGGCAACTCTTCGGCGCAGCACTGCTCTCGGGCGCCGGTTGGGCTGCCACGAGTGGTGCGGCCATAAACGCAATGGTGGCCCCGTGGTTCAATCGCAAGCGGGCGCCCGCTCTTGCGATGGCATTCAATGGTGCAAGCGTGGGCGGCGTCGTATTTATGCCCCTCTGGGTCACACTGATCGCGAGACTCGGCTTTGCCGGCGCCGTCTCGGCAGTCGACTTTGTGATGCTTGCCGTGCTTTGGCCTCTGATCGGGCTCGTCCTTCGACCCACGCCAGCATCTTTGGGCCTCACTCCGGACGGTGATGAGTGGTGCAATAACGATTCAAGAGCTCAATCGCACCCGGTCGAACCAATCTCTCGCGCGGCGCTCTTGCTCGACCGATGCTTCATCACGATGACGGCTGCGTTCGCTCTCGGACTGTTCGCACAGATCGGCGTGGTGGCGCACTTGTTGGCACTACTCACCCCTCGCCTCGGGGAGACAAGTGCCGCAGGCGTGATCAGCCTTTCCACCGCTTCCGCTATTGCTGGCCGAACACTACTCGGTTGGCTCCTTGGAACGCGAGATCGGCGGTTGGCTGCGGCGGTCAACTTCGCCGTACAAGCGCTTGGTGTCGCGCTGATCGCCGTTCCTGCTCCGCCGCCACTCCTGCCGATCACCGGCTGTGTTCTGTTCGGCCTCGGGATTGGCAATCTCGTTTCTCTGCCACCGCTGATCGCACAGGCCGAGTTCGAGCATTCCGACGTACCGCAGGTGGTCGCGCTCACCGTAGCAGTCAATCAGTCGGTCTTTGCCTTTGCCCCCGGCGTCTTTGGCGCACTTCACGACATAACAGGTGCATACTTGGCACCTTTGCTCCTCGCAGTCGGCGCTCAGATCGCTGCCCTCGCGCTAGTTCTGGCTGGGCGGCCCGCATCGTGGCGTCCGCCTGCTCGATCATGAGATCGGCAGGGTTTGCCTGCTTGCCATTGCGATCGACCTCCAGGGATCGGCGCGCCGTTTCAACACCTCGGCTATGCGGAACACGCTGCCATTCTCCAACGACGCAAGCTCTTTCCAGTCGATCGGTGTCGAAACAGGCGCATCGGGCCGTGCGCGCACCGAATACGCAGCGACAGCACTCGCCGTCTCGTCATTGCGCAAATAGTCGATAAAGATCTTGCCTTTGCGGACGTCCTTGCGGCTGTTGATGGTGAAACGGTCCGGTTCGTCTTTGGCCATCGCATCGGAGAATGCACGGGCAAAACGCTTCGCCGCCTGCCAGCTCGGTCCTTTCTTGAATGGCAGTACGATGTGAAGACCCTTGCCACCGGTCGTCTTCAGAAAAGCGGTTAACCCCAGATTTTTGAGATTGGTCCGAACATCGCGCGCCGCGTCCTTGACACGGTCCCATGGCACATCGGGCGCGGGATCGAGATCGAAGATCAGCCGGTCCGGCTTTTTGACGGAGCCGACCGTGGCGTTCCAGACATGCAGTTCGATCGTCCCCATCTGTATGAGCGCGACAAGACCGGCCGTATCGTCGATATAGATGTAGGGCTTTCCTTCGCCGTGCCCCTTCACTTTCACGCCTTTGACATGGTGCGACGTGCCCTCGCCGGCATGCCGCTGGAAGAAACAATGGCCGACATCGCCTTGCGGGCAGCGGACCAGACTCATTGGCCGGCCGCCGGCCTGCCGGAGAAGGCGCGGCGCAATAGCCTCGTAGTAACGGGCAAGATCGAGCTTTGTGATGCCTTTGTCGGGCCACAACACGCGATCGGGATGCGTGATTGTCACTCCGGCCACGACGTTGTCTTTGCTTGGCGCTTTCGATGACGCTCGACGCGGCTGCGTTTCCTCGGTCGGCGTTGGCTTGACGGCCGAGAGTGATTTTTCCTTTTCGCGCACGACCTCTCGCGCGGCTGCGGCTCTTCCACCTTTTCCGCCGCGCCCGCTCTTGGCGGTTCCCTTCTTGTAACGACGCACCTCGCCCTTCACGTCGCTCCCGCTGCGGCGCGAGTATTTTCGCTTCTTCTTCGCTTTCTTGGCTACTTTCCTTCCTCCTATTGCTTCATGCCCGGATACGTTGATTCCTTGAGAAGGCGCGCCAGGTGCGACGTATTGGAGGCCAGCATCGCTGTTGTTTCGGCGATCACTTTCGGCGGCTTGGGAAGATCCTTATAGTCCTTGTCGCCCTGCGCTTCACCGACCCAGTAGGTCACGCCGCCGGGCGGGCAGCTGAAACCGACTTCGGTCATCGCCTGGATCAGCTCGGCCGCGCAGTGATGCGCGCCGTCTTCATTGCCAACCACGGCGACGATACCAACCTTGCCGTACGATGGCATACGCCCGCACTCGTCGGTTTCGCCGAGAAATGCGTCCATGCGCTCCATCACGCGCTTGGCAACACTGGAAGGCTGACCTAGCCAGATGGGCGTCGCCATGATCAGGATGTCGGCGTCGAGAAGCTTTTTGCGTAAGGTGGGCCATGCGTCCCCCTCGCCTTCGTCCGAGTTCACGCCAGCCTTGATATCATGGTCGACGGCGCGAATGACCGACCCGGAAGCACCGTGCTTTTCCAGCTCGGCAAGCAATTGGTTTAGAAGCGCGTCGGTCGACGATGCTTCCTTCCCCTCGGCGCTCTTGAGCGAGCAATTGAAGGCAATGACTTTCAGATCAGGCTTTTCCGGCACTGGCGCACTCCTTTCGCCGAGAAGCAGTCACCGCTTGCGGCGGGTGTAGGGAGAGCGGTTCGCCGGCGCCAGTGAGATGCCTTCACGCTGCGCCTTGCTGCGGATGGCAGCCGGCGGCCGCCGCAGCTTCAGGCTGAGGACGCCGGTGGGCGTATCTCCCTTCGCCAGCGTCCTTAGCTGTCGCACGTCGGCGTCCGACCACGACTGGCCCAGGCGCTGCTTGTACTGCGGATGGGCCTTGCGCGGGCCCTTTTTGCCGATTGGTGAGCCGGGGCGTTTCCAAGCGGGCTGAGCCATATTGGCCTCGATCAAAATCTCAAAGGAGAACGATGGGACGAATAACTGGTTCCACCTGACGGGTTATAAGAAGCGCAAGCGCGACGGCGCCAAGACCCGCGGAACGAACGATCCGGGTTTGCAAGCGACAACAGCTGAAGTCGAAAGACTGCCGACGATCCGTTGCAATTTGCGCCGGAGCGGCACGGCTGAACCGTGGATTATCGGATCGGCCTACAGCATACTTTGCAGCCGCAGCGCATCCCGCGACGCGGCGCCTTCTGATCGTTGTCGAAGTAGACATAGATATCGCTTTCAAGTTAACTTCTTCTGCTCGGGTTCCGGGACGAGCCACTCACGCCACACAATTAGCAACGCCGCCATGATCACCGGGCCGAGAAACAAGCCGAGCAATCCGAACGTCGCAAGCCCACCGAAAATGCCGACGAACGCGAACAGGAACGGCAAGCGGGCTGCTCCGCCGACTAGCGTCGGCCAGACGAAGTGATCGCCTGCCAGCATCACAACCGCGCCCCATACGAACACGCAGAATGCTGCGAGTCCGCTTCCGCCTCCAACAACGAGAGTCAGGGCCGCTGCCGTAAACGCGGCCCATGCGCCGAACGGCAGCATCGCAAACGCGATGGTCAGAATTGTGAAGAGAACAGGGTTCGGTACGCCGGCCGCAACATAAGCGACGCCGATCAGCAATCCCTCGGCGAGAGCGACGATGACCGTGCCGTTCACGGTGCCGCGGATGGCGCCGACCATCTTCTCGATTAGATGTTCACCGGGATCACCGAAGATCCGGTCAGACGTCATTAGAAATCGTCGGGCGATCGACCGACCATTCCGCAGCATGATGAACAACGCGATCAGTGCAACGAAGAACATGAAGAAACGATGCAGTAACTGTCCTCCGAACGTCTTCACGGCGTCGGATGCCTTATCCGCATTGATGCTTTGCAACCAGGCGGTCGCCGATTTTGGGGCCGCCAGGTTGTCGCGCCACCAATGTTGGATCGTTTCCGCTGCGATCGGCAGGCGCGTGATCCATTCAGGCACCTTTATGCCATTGTCGCGTGATTGCGTGACCCAACTGGCCAGCTCATCGCTTTGCTGGGCGATTTGATAAATCGCCAGCGCCATCGGCGTGAATACGATCAGCGCCACCAGTAGCGTGAAAAAGAATGCCGTGATGCCGGATGGTTCGTCCGAGATTCGCGATGCGAATGTTTCATAAAGCGGCCAGATGCTGATTGCCAAGATGGCGGCCCAGATCAAGGCGGGCAGAAAATCCGCTGAAGTCCACAGTGCCGCGAGTACCAGCGCAAATGCTAGCGCCACGCGCGCAGTGAGCCGCGCGCCGGCGTGAAGCGGCAGTGGCTGGCGCGCGTTCGCCTTCGCGCCGCCGTCCCGCTCGGCCTCCCGTGGCCTGACATCAGCCTTCAAACGTGAAGCCACGACTGGGTTCCCCACCACACGGATTTGTCGTCGATGCGCCGAAACGCTGCTTCTGCAATGCCAAACGCCCCGAAGGCGAACAACCCGGCCGCGACAAGCGCGAGAAGCAACGTTCCATAGCGATGCTGCTTGACGATCATCAGTGCGCCGGCAAACCCAGTCGCCTCGTGAGCATTGGAATCGATTGCGGCAAACATCACGAATATGCCGACAATCGCGAAGACAAACGCACGTGTCAGAAACCCGACGCATCCGAGAGCTGTCACCAGCCAGCGCGGCCGTTTGGACAATGCAAGCTGCTGCCTGAATTCCGCACGAATGCCGGAAACCCCCGTGCCGATCCCTGATCCGAGGATGATCAACCCGATAGCACCGATCAGCCATCGGCCAACGGGTTTTGCCAACAACCATGCGGTCCAGTCGCGTACGGAGGTATCAGTGTCACCGGTCGCGACGCCAACGACCATGGCGGCGGCAACGGCCGCAAAGCCAATGTAGAACAAGCCGGCCAGTCCGTAGATTCCGCGTCGCGTCCAGCCCTTGGCATCACATCCGTAGCAGTCCGGGTCGATCACGAACTGACTTGTCCGCCAAAGACCAAAGCACAGCAGTCCGATCGCCATCACCGTAAGGAGCAGGCTGCCGAACGGCTGCGCGAGCACTTTATTAAGTGCTTCCTTGCTGTCGATTGTCCGTGACGTCGCTCCGGATGCAGCCAGTGCGGTGAAGTATGCGAGGATGAGAAAGACGACCCCGCGCGCCACGTAGCCGGCTCTGGCCATCCAATGAAGGTGCGGTGCTCGGTCCATTTGATTTCAGTCGAAGAGGATCAGCGGCAGCCGCGGAGGCGCCGGACCTGCGTGCGAGATCCCGACGCCGTCGCAGTTAAGCCGGATGTTTACCCGCGATACAGTCCTTAACCCAGCGATTCTTCTTAATAAGGTGGACGCCAAAGTCCATGCCCTTCGCGCGCTCTTGGCAGGCGGCCTTCTTCATTTTGTATGTGTCGCCCGGCGCGGCTGACACGGCGGTGCCACTGGCGAATGCGGTGATTGCAAACGCGGCAACGAGGGGAGTTAAATGGCGCATGGCTTTTCTCCTTGGGTGAACGGTTATTCAGGAATTAATGCCTGCCGTCCTAATTAACTTCTGATCGGTCTGAAAGTTCCCGTGCGAACTCGGCTTCGGGACCGCCAGAAGCCGGCGCGGATGAACGCAGACATTCCGGGGAACTGGCACGACCGCTGCTGACCCGAGGCATTCGAGGACACTGCGTCTGCCTTCTGTCCGCCCGCGGGACGTCGGGAGGATCGGCCGAACGGTCAATAATTGGGAGGACTTTATTTGAAGGCGGCAAACGAAATGCTGGAAACGCCGCCGATGTTTCACGCTGCCGCGGGCGTCGGAGCGCTAGCGGTGGCGCTCTCCGGCTTATCATCCTGATCCATGATGCCCTCAGGTCTCGTCTCCGGGAGGTACACATACAAGAGGGCCATACCGGTCGCGATTCCGGCCGCCATGGAAATGAGCGCCGTCGCATCGCCGAAGCGCTGCGCCACGAGACCGAAAATTCCGGCGCCGGCGGCGGCAGAGGCGCCCGTCAGCAGGCCAAAAATGCCTTGTGCGAGATTGAAGCGGCCTGTGCCGGCTGTCAGATCGGTAATCACCAAAAGCGTCAGGACGGTAATGAGTCCACCCGTTATCCCGTCCAGCACCTGTATGGCGATCATCGCACGCGGGTCGGCCGTAACGGCGAACAACAGCGCGCGAAGGATCGCTACCCCGATGCCAAAGAGCAGGAGGGTCTTCCGTCCGCGCAAATCCGACCAGTAACCAACCCAGGGAGCGATCAACGCGACGATGATCTGCGGCACGATAAGCATGCCGGCCATGAAGAACGGGCTCGGGCCGGCTTTGTCGTTTCCAAGATTTTGTCCAACGATCGGCAGCAGCGAGGTGTTGAACAATTGGAATGCCATCATGCAGCCGGTGAATACCAGAAGGCTGCGGTTTCTGCCCAGTTCGGATATGCGCTTGATATCGAGGGTGTGGTCGCGCTTCCCCGCATTGCGGGCGCGCCCATAGTCGATGTCCTGCGGACGGATTCGCCTGAGCGCGATGAGCGTTGGAACGCACAGGGCCGCGGCGGTCAGGAAGATCGCCTTGATGGAAACATAAGCAGCGAGCGCTCCCATCAGGCCGGCGGTCAAGGCATTGCCCGCGCCGGCGAAGCGGAAGTTTCGCCCGACACGTGCCGACATGCTCTTTTGTCCGGCGATGCCGAGACTGATCGAAGCGATGGCTGGTCCAATGATGCCCGCCGTCATGCCGTGAAGGATGGCGGCAACGAAAACGAGCGGGTAGCTCGGCCACAATGCAAGTATCAGCGCCGCAATCGAGATCATCAAGACGCCGGTTGCCGCAAGTGCACGCTTCCAGCGAATCGCGTCGGTCAGAGCCCCGCCAGGGAGTTGCGCAATGACGCCGACGATCCCGCCGCAGGCCAGAACAAAACCAATGTCCTGCTTCGACCAGCCGAGGTTCGCGAGATAGAACGCCAGGAAGGCGCCGAAGCCGACCTGGACGTCGGCGACAAAAAAATTTGTCCAATCGAGGCCTTGTCGGCTTTCGACGGAAAGTCTTCGGTCGATCGCCTTGCGGCGACGGCGATGCTCCGGAATTCGCCGGCGGTAGTCGGCAAAAGCATGAAAGCTTCGTTGTCGCGCAACCAGCGCGGAGAAACCTCCCGCAGCACCGCTCGACTCGGCCGTTGCGCTCGAATCCGGCTGCTTCATCCGCAAGGTCCATGCTGCAAAATGGTGCTTCGGCCAACGCCCGATGCCTCACGGGCGTTCCGAGCGCCTGCGTTGGCTCATCTGAAACATCAACCTTCCGCCTGCCCGCAAGGCGTGAGAATAATCGCCTGCGCCACTTCGGACGCCGCTCGACGCGGTGTCCCTACAAGTCGCCTTTGCCTGTGGAGCCGGTTTCCGGCGATAGCGCACTGCTCGATGGCAAGGTGTCGCCGAGTCTTCCAGCGGACATAGGAGTGGCCCGCTCGTTTAAAACACCGGGGACAAGCGACGGGACATCAGGGCGGCGCGTTGTCGCCAGCAACATTTCGTAGTGCCTCAGATAATCCAAAGCCATCCGATTCGCCGTGAAGCGATCCTCGAACTGCGCGCGCACCTTGCGTCGATCCAACTCGCCAAGGCGTTTGATCGCGTCGATCGCTTCGGCTTCGTCATCGACCACAAATCCGGATATGCCGTGGTCGACGACTTCGGGCACCGAGCCGGCTCGGAACGCGATCACCGGCGTACCGCATGCCATGGCTTCAATCATCACAAGGCCGAAGGGCTCAGGCCAATCGATCGGGAAGAGCAGTGCCGCGGCGCCGGCGAGGAATTCCTCTTTGGTTTCGTCGTTGACCTCGCCGGTCAGGCGCACCTGATTTCCGTCGATCTGAGGTTCGAGCGTGTCCTTGAAATATGCCCGGTCGCCGCGCGGTACCTTCGCGGCGATGTGGAGCGGCATTCCGGCGGCGCCGGCGATGCGGATCGCGGTCTCGGGCCCTTTTTCGGCCGTCAACCGTCCGAGAAACGCGAGATAGGATCCAGGTTCGAAGCGGGGTTTGAGTGAATTGGCCGGAAGGCCATGATAGATCGTGCCAAGCCAGTTCGCCTCCTTCAGCGGCAAGCGCTGGTCGTTTGAAATCGAGACAAATGGAGCATTGGGAAAAGACCGAACGACATTTGCAAGGCCCGGCAGATCGAGGCGCCCGTGACACGTGGTCGCGAATGGCACGCCCAATCGGCTGAGCAACGGCAAATGAAGCCAGTCGATGTGCGAATGGACAACATCGAAGTCTCTCGCGTGCTCGGCAATCGCTTCGAGCAAGGCTGCTTGCGCGGCCATCGGGTCCGAGCGCGGACGGCCGAGCCGAAGCGCGCGCGGCCAGACTGGGACCAGGTTCGCGCGTGTTTTGGAGTCGCCACTGGCAAACAGCGTCACATCGTGCCCGAGCTCGACCAGTTCATCGATCAGCCAGGCGACCACGCGCTCGGTGCCGCCATAGAGCTTGGGCGGAACGCTCTCTGCCAATGGCGCAACTTGTGCAATCCGCATCACTGCTTCTCTCTCAACTCGACCGACGTGGCGCTATGCTCAGGGACTTTGATTCGTTTGAGGCGCCAATGCGGCGACGCGCATCGCCGCGTGTGGCAAGAAAATCGATCCAGTCTTCCAGCAAGCGGCTCATCAGGAAGTGCTCGCGTACGGTTTCTCTGGCGCGTGCGCCCAACCTCTCGCGCAGGCTGCGGTCCCTTACGACCTGCACGATCCGTTCGGCGGCCTGGTCCACGCTGTCGACCAGAAAGCCGTTAACGCCGTCTCTGATCTGTCGCCGGATTCCACCGACATTGCCGCCGATGACGGTCGCGCCTTTCCACATCGCCTCGGTGACGGTCAGACCAAATCCTTCGCGCGTGGATTTCTGCAACACCACGGTGGCGCGCCGCTGCAGCGCGTTGACCAGAACCGGATCGTCGACGGTGATAACGACTACGCTTTCGTCGACCGAATTGTGGATTGTTTCGAGCATGACATCGCCCTCCGGATCATCGGTGGCGCTATTGCCGACAAGAACGAGCGTGCAATCGACCTGCTCTCGGGCCTTGCGAAAGGCCTTGATGACGCCAATTGGATCCTTCCACCGGTCGAACCGGGAGACCTGCACGATCAGCGGCCGTTCCGTCGGTATCCGATGGAACACGAGAGTATCCTCAATCTCGTCGCCGGATAACACGATGTTCTTGGCCGAAAACGGATTAATCGCCGGCGCGATGAACCGCTGATGGATTGT
The DNA here is from genome assembly GCA_039649225.1 of Hyphomicrobiales bacterium. GTDB lineage: Bacteria > Pseudomonadota > Alphaproteobacteria > Rhizobiales > Xanthobacteraceae > PALSA-894. The sequence continues at coordinate 9,358 of JBBWZU010000409.1, forward strand.
GAGATCCTTAGCATACTCCGGGAGCGAGAAAATCGCGGCGTCGTAGCACTCGACGAAGCCGCGCAAATAGCGCCAGACAGCCTCATTGGGTGAGGACACGTCGATGTGGCATTGCCACAGCCATGAGACATTGCGCTCCGAAAAGTGCTTGAGCAGCGGCAAGGGCTGCGGGTCATGGACGATGACGGCGTCGCACTCCTCCAGGTGAAGCCGCAATGCGTTTTCGCGGACAACCTGCTCGTATATGGCTCTCTCCGCGTCAGAAAAATCGGCGCCGTCGCCCTGCAGCGCGTTGTGAAGTTTCTTGGTACTGGTGAAGAAAGCCGGCGTGCCCTGGATAATCCGCCAGCCGGTTCGAATACCGGCCGCGTTCATCATGAGCGTGAGTGGTGTCAGGATTTCCGACACGCCACCGCCATAGAAGGTCGAACTGACATGCACGACGTGTTGCGTGCGCACGTGATCGGCCTTGCGTAAAATCCGTTCAGTCGCCGCGCTGCCGATTAGCGGCTCATATTGTTCAATGGTGTGCAGGCCAAGACTCGACCTGGCTACCTCGGAAGCCGCAAGGGACATCGGGCTGTTCCTCTTCTAACAGGTGCACGGGAAATTCCACGGCCTTGTCGATTGCAGCAGAAGGCGACACGACATCGCGGCCAGCCCGCTGGCCTGGCCGCGTCGCATTCGATTTCTCAATTGACGATTGCCAGTCCAACGCGCCGCATCCGGCATCGCTGGAACCCGAGGTGCCGCGAGATTTCATCTCGCTGGGCGACGCCGCCCTACGGGACACCCTAACTCCGTTAATCCCCTACCACTGCAATCGCGGCGGTTTGGGACTGGGTTTTGCTCGCTTCCGAAACCGTCAACGCGGCGATGATCACCACCACACTTGCAATTGCGCCGAGTGACAGACCCAGGAAGCGCAGCGCTCTGACGTCCGCCATGTCAGTGGAGATGTGCGATCCAGTAAGCACCGCCACCCAGTACGATGACGGCGGGAATCGCCCAAAGAACGTAGAAGATTGGCATGCCTCTTCTCCTCTGGATCGGTCTTTTTTTCTCATCATCCTGGATGTCTTCCAAAGTGATGGATCGCCAACGCGGATGAAATACTGTTGTTCCGTGTGAAATGTGAGTTTGCGTTGGAACTACAGTGCCGCGCCGCCTCCGGAGGCGATCATGGGGATTCGGACGAACGCATTGCTCGGCTGCTCGGCGTTCTGCTTCCGGTTGTCTGTTCTGGCGTTAGAGGTGCCGTTAAGCGTGCCATTAAGGGGTGCCGCTAAGGGCCATCGAGCCGGACACGGCGCGGAGAGTCGCGGCAGTGCCGTTGAGCGCTGCCGGCATCCGCGAGCTCGTCGCAGACTGTTTGCAGCGTATTCGAAAAAGGAGCGAGGCAGAGACATTGCTGCCTCGCTCTGATTTCGTGCGTGAGGCGCAAAGCGCGCCCTGCCCCTCAGCTGTTGCCGTACTTGAACTGCGGCATCGCCTTGAGCTGGTCCTTGGTGGCGCTCAACACGCCGTGGTCGGGGTACCACTGACTGGCGGAGGATGTCGCGGACGTATTGCTGACGTTGCGTGTTGTCGTTGGCGCCCCGGCGGGCGGGTTGGTCGCGGTGTTCGACGCGCTGCGGGCGGGTTCGTTGAGGAACTTGATCTTGGTCGGTTCGACCAGGATGTCATGCTCGCCGACACCCAGGAAACCGCCGACGCCGACGACGTATCCCGTCACCTTGCCGGATGGATCGAGGATGATCTCGTTGATGTCCCCGAGCTTCTCGTTCTGGTCGTTGTAGATGTTCACGCCAATCAACTTGGATGAGCGCCAATGCCCGGACTGGCTTTTGGGAGCCACATTCGTGGCAGCCGTGTTCGGGGCGTTGGCAGGGCTCGTCGTTTGGGCAAGAGCCGGCGCGGATACGAGCGCTGCAGCCAACAGACCGCCGACGATGATGCGTGCAGACATTTTGTTCTCCTCTGTGTCGTTGAACTTCGGACCGAACGTGCAAGCGCACGGTCCGTTCCTTGCGACTTGGAAGCCGGCGAGATCGCCCGAGGAAACGCCCGCAGAGGAACGATCGTCGATTCTTTTCCCATGTGTTGACCCAGGAAAAGGCCCCGGCCGAAGCCGGAGCCTTCACCGGCCGGATACATCCGTCCATCAGTGCCAGAACAGTGCCAGAAGGATGATGATGGGGATTGGCACGCCCAGCAGCCAGAGCAGGATTCCTCTTCCCATGGCTATGCCGCCTTCCTGTTGACGCCCTTGCGAACCGCAACGGTGTTGAGCTTGGTGTTGGCCGCCTTTTCCTCATTGAGATTGGTGGTGAGGAAGCGGACGACTTCGTCATGGCCGAGGGTTTCGGCCCAGGCGATGAGTGTCCCGTACCGGCAAATCTCGTAATGCTCGACAGCTTGCGCCGCAGAGACAAGTGCAGCGTCGAGAACGGCCTTGTCCTCGACCTCCGACGCGGTGTGGTCGGCCTCCTTGATGATACCGTCGATTGCCGGGCACTGGGCGCCACTCGGTTTCTTGCCCAGCTTCTCGAACGCCTTGTCCAGGCGCTCGACTTGCTTTTTGGTTTCTTCCAGATGTTCCGAAAGGCCCTTCGACAAGTCGCGGTTCGTTGCCATGTCGATCATCTTTGGCAGCGCCTTGATGATTTGATTTTCGGCGTAATAGATATCCTGAAGACCATGGATGAATAGGTCTTCCATTGTCTTGATGTCCTTGGTGAACAGGCCCATGAGATCCCTCCTTCAGGTGGCAGGAAAACACGCACGCCGCCAAAAAGTTCCCATTTAGGGGAACCCGCTTTGTCTCTCTCGCCGGCATCAATCATTCGGGAGGCGGCCACGAAACCGGCGCGCGGCAAGGTCTGGCTCACCGCGAGCGCCGAGGGTCGCCGCACCGCGACAATCACATCCTGCCGCGGCTCGTGGTTTTAGCCCGTCCGGAGTTGAGACAATCCGGATCGCGTCACCGACACGGCGCGGTGGTGCGAGGAAGCGATGAGGAGCATTGGCTCGATTCAGCCGAGCCCCCCGAAGCCTGCTTCAATGACCTGGCTTCATTTTTGGCGGGCCTATTGCGCCGATCGACCCTGATGTTAATTGCACGCACTATTCTCCGCCCTTTCTACAAACGCCGTATGGTCGCCGCCTTTGCTGTTCAGCGCGCCGGTGCGCGCCCTGTTTCTCGCCGCGTAACTTTTCCCGCTCTGCCGCGTTGCAATACGTTGCCGGCTGGGAATGACGATGAACCTTGGAATTCGCGAAGCTGAACTGGTCGGCGCCCGTACCGTGCGGGGATCCGGCTCTCGCGTACAGGAGGGCCGTCCGCAGCCGCTCGGCGCCACGTGGGATGGCCTTGGCGTCAACTTCGCGGTCTTTTCCGCGAATGCCACCAAGGTCGAGCTCTGCCTGTTCGATGACCGTGGTGAGCGCGAACTGGAGCGCATCGCGCTGCCGGAGTACACCGACGAGGTCTGGCATGGCTATTTGCCGGATGGCCGGCCGGGGACGGTTTACGGATTGCGCGTGCACGGTCCCTACGAGCCGTCCAATGGCCACCGCTTCAATCCGAACAAGCTGCTGCTCGACCCCTACGCCAAGCAGGTCGTCGGGCAGGTCATCTGGGATCCCGCGCTGTTCGGCTACGTGATGGAGTCCGCAGACGATCTGACCTTCGACGAGCGCGACAGTGCTCCATTCATGATGAAGGCTCGCGTGATCGACCCCGCATTCACCTGGGGCCGCGATCGCCGTCTCGAGACGTCATGGGAGCGGACGATAATCTATGAGCTGCATGTCAAGGGCTTCACCAAGAAACATCCCCGTGTTCCCGAACGGCTGCGTGGCACTTACGCGGCTCTGGCCGACCAGGAGGTCATCAGTTATCTCCGGACATTGGGCGTCACGGCCATCGAGCTGCTGCCGATCCAGACCTTCCTCGACGACAGCCATCTGGTCGAGAAAGGGCTGAAGAACTACTGGGGCTATAATACGCTCTCGTTCTTCTCGCCGGGCCGACGCTATGCGGCCACGCCGGATTTCGCGTTCGCCGAATTCAAGGAAATGGTCGCGCATCTCCACGCCGCCGACATCGAGGTCATTCTCGATGTCGTCTATAACCATACCCCCGAAGGCAACGAGAAGGGCCCGACATTCTCGTTCAAAGGGATCGACAATGCGTCGTACTATCGGCTTGCGCCGGATCGACGCTACTACATCAACGACACCGGCACCGGAAATACCGTGAATCTGAGCAACAGCCGGGTGCTGCAGCTCGTGACGGACAGCCTGCGCTACTGGGCGCAGGAAATGCATGTCGATGGATTTCGCTTCGATCTTGCGACGATCCTCGCCCGTGAGGCGGAAGGCTTCGACGAAGACGGCCGCTTCCTCGACGCCTGCCGGCAGGACCCGCTCCTCTCGCAGGTCAAGCTGATCGCCGAGCCGTGGGATTGCGGACCGGGCGGATATCAGGTCGGCCGTTTCGCGCCCGGCTGGGCCGAATGGAATGACCGCTACCGCGACACGGTTCGCGCTTACTGGCGCGGCGACTCCGGAAAGTTGCCCGAGTTGGCCGCGCGACTGACGGCCTCGGCCGATCTGTTCGACCGGCGCGGACGCAAGCCGTGGGCGTCGATCAACTTCATCACCGCGCACGACGGATTTACGCTACACGATCTCGTCGCCTACAACGACAAGCACAACGAGGCGAACGGTGAGGATAACCGCGACGGCCACAGCAACAACCTCTCCGCCAACTATGGTGCGGAAGGGCAAACGGACGATGCATCCATTGTCGAGGTGAGATACCGGCAGATGCGCAACCTGCTCGCGACCCTGCTGCTATCGCGCGGCACCCCGATGCTGGTGGCCGGCGATGAGTTCGCCAGGACGCAGGGTGGAAACAACAACGCCTACTGCCAGGACAACGAAATCTCCTGGATCGACTGGAACGGCATCGATCAGGCCGCCGCATCGCTCTGTCAGTTCACCCAGCGTGTCATAGCACTGCGCCGTGCGCTTCCGATGTTGCGCCGTGGCCGTTTTCTAACCGGCCGGACGGATGAAGAACTCGGCATCCGCGACGTGACGTGGCTGTCGCCCGCCGGCACCGAGATGCTCGAGCAGAGCTGGTCGGACGACAATGCGCGCTGCATCGGCGTGCTGCTCGACGGACGCGCGCAGGAAACCGGAATCAGGCGCGTCGGCACGGACGCAACCTTGCTCCTCGTGATGAATTCCCATGACGATGTGGTTCGATTTACCTTGCCGTCTGCGATTGGCGGCCGCGAATGGCTGATCCTCATCGACACCAACCAGCCCGACCTTGCCGGCTTGTCGCGCTTCCCCTTTGGCCACGTGTATGAAATCACCGGCCGCTCCCTTCTGCTCTTCATGTTGCGGCCGGCCGTCGGCGTACAGGCCGGGGGCGACGCCGACCAATCCTTCGCGCACGTCGTCAACGTGCTGAGGCAGGTCGACCGCGCAGCCGAAAAAGCCGCCCATGCGCAGGCTGGCTAGCATCCCGAAAAAGAAGGGAACGCATTCGCGCCAAGGCCTACGCGTTGTGGGCGGACGAACGCCGGCCCGCGGGCCGCGACATGGATCACTGGGAGGGCGCGCATTCTTGTTCGATCGAGGACGACCACACCAGCCTGATGCCGGTCGCGCCGGCGCGCTCGGAGGAAGCCGCCCACCAGACCAATCTGGGCGAGTTTCGCACCCCGATGACCGACGAGGGCGACCGCCAACAGACGCCGTCACGTCAAGCAGAACGGGAAATCGCCGAGGAAAGCGTTGCGGGCGTGCCGAATCCTCGCAAGCGCAAGAAGCGTTGAAGAAATGTCGCAGACGGGCCGGCCCGAGATTCCCGCCTGCGCTCACGTCGAAGTCAGTGATGATCGCGGCATGTTGAAGCGGGACATACGTACCAGGAACACCTGCGCTTCCCAACCGTTAATCCTGCAACACGAGAGGGTGCGATGCTTGATACGATCCAAGGTCTGTCGCTTCTAACTCTGGCTGAGATCGTTGGCCCGATACTGCTGGCGGCAGGACTTGTTTATGGGATTTGGCACTCGCGCCGCCGTCGATCGCAACAGCCGAAATCCACGGCCGGCACGATCTACGCGCAGGATAAATGAAGCCGGCTACATTGCTTCCATTACGCCGGAATGGACAGTCCGGCATCACGGTCCGCAGACCCTGCTGGTTCAGCTTCCTTTCGTTCTTCAGCGCTCGCGTGCGGGCCAGGTCGCGCCTCAGCTTCCGGGGGACGCTGATACGCACGCGAGAAGTACAGTCGATTTTCCTGTCGGGCGTCTCGACGGTTTTCTGACGGCTTGCAATGTCTTGTCATGGATCCCTCACCCTGGTTTTAACAAGGATCCCGGGAGGATGCCTTAACCTGTGTTATCATCCGCGCCTTGATAAGACGAATACCGAGCCGCGGATTGACTTTCCTGCATCCGCGGCGCGCGCTTTGGATTATCTCGGATTTTCGCCGAGCCTGTTATGGATGGCTGTCGCAGCGATCGCGGCGTGACCTGCCGCCACGCTGATCTGGTGCAGTTCGCTTACGACATCCCCGACGGCATAGAGTCCATCGACCGTCGTCTGCTGATGTTCATCAACGCGCAACGTCCCAACGTCCGTGCTCGCAGCGTCGAGCGCAACGGCAAGGTTGGAGCGCACCGTACAGCCCAGCGCAGGATACAGGACGTCCACGTCATAGCTCCCCCCTGCTTCCACCGTGACCACAAGCCCCTCGGCGGTTCGAATAATTCGTTTCGGCTTGTCCGCAATCGCAATACCTGACGCTGTCAGTGCGTTTTGCATCTCGGGTGGTCCGGCTGCGGTCGCAAACACAACGATCTCGCGCGAATACGTCCTCAAAAAGAGCGCTTTCTGTCCCGCCTCCGCAAGATCGCCGACCACGCCGATCCGCTTGTCCATAGCCTCGAACCCATCGCATATGGGGCAGTAGCGGATAGCATCGGACCGCAGGACGTCTTCGCCCGCAACGTGCCGGTCAGGACGCGCATCCACGAGGCCGGTGGCCAGCAGAATGGTGCGGGCTTGTATCGTCCGGCCTCCGCACGATGCCGTGAAACCCAGGACCGGGTGATGACGAAGCTCCGTCACCTCGCCCGGCACATGCAAGGCGCCATAGGCTACGGCCTGCTCCTTCAATCGCTGAAGAAGCTCGGCCCCGGCAATGCCTTTGAAGCCCGGATAATTGTGACTGGCGGGAATGAGCGCCGCGCGGCTTTCTCCCGCGTCGATCAGGCGGGCATTCCGCCGGTATCGGGCGAGATAAATTGCGGCGGTCAGACCCGCCGGGCCCCCGCCGACAATAAGACAGTCCAAGACATCCGGCATGGCGCTTCCAGTGTTGATTTGCAACGAGGCCGAGACTGCATAGCGACATCGCTAGCGGGCATGAGGCGATTCTTGCGCTCTTCGTAGCAAAGCGCCGCCCGCGGCGCATCGCTCGGCTGGGCTTACATCGTCAGCCCTTTGCGGCGGCTTGTCCTACTCGACGTTCGCCGGCATCCTTGCGGCGGACATCAGCGGCTGCGCGACCTGATCCAGCAACTGACCGGCATTCATTTCCTCGCCCAGCGACGCCGTGAGGAGTTCGACCACGGCCGGCAGGTGAAGCTGCGATGCCAGATTGCGTGCCGTCGTGTAGGCGGCGATCTCGTAGTGCTCGACGCGCTGCGCTGCACCGATCAATGCAAGATCGGCCGGTGCGTCATCCTTCTTTTTTCCCTCCGCCATGACTTCGTCGCCTTCTTCGACGAGACCTGCCATGCCTTTGCAAGGTTTGGCTCTTGCCGGCGCGCTCATGAGCCGAAGGCTTTCGTTCAGCCGTTCCACCTGCGTCTCGGTCTCGGCCAAATGAGTCTCGAGCAGGCGCTGCAGTTGCACGCTGCGGGCAGCCTTGACCATCTTCGGCAGCGCCTTCACCAACTGCTTCTCGGCGTGAAGAATGTCGCGCAGCTGATCGACGAGCAATTCCTCGATCGGCCCGGTCTCGATGAGGTCGGAGCTTTCCGCATGGATGCCCGGACCGTCCGAAACGGTCGTCTGCAGGTCCTGAAACGCCGGAGACTCCACGTATTCCCAGGGTTCCCCCTCATTCCACGGTCCGCGCGCGTCGACTTCGCCATTCTCGCCCTCGCCTGTTGAATCATTGAAGTACTGGTCGACGAGCTTCGGGGTCGGGGCGATCTTGCCGATGCTGAACGGCGGCTTTCCCATGGTTTCAAGCGCGAGGCTGAACGCCCGCATGTGCGTGATCTCGCGCGTCATCAGGAACTGCAATGCGTCCTTGGTGCCGGAATCGCGGCAGAAATTGATCAGGCGCTCGTAGACGATTTTCGCACGCGCCTCGGCGGCGATATTGCTGCGCAGATCGACATCCAGTTCACCGGTTATTTTCAGGTAATCCGCCGTCCAGGGGTTTCCCATCGAGTTGAACAGATTCACCCCGCCGCCGCCCGCGATGGCGATCAATGGGTCTGCTTCCGCCTCTTCGCGAACGGACTTGAGGGGTTTTAGATGCATGCGCGCGAGACAACCGACGATTTCCAGATGACTGAGTTCCTCGGTGCCGATATCCATCAGCAGATCCTTCCGCGCCGCGTCCTCACAGTTGAGACCTTGTATGGAGTATTGCATCGCGGCCGCAAGCTCACCGTTCGCGCCGCCGAACTGTTCCAACAGCATATTGCCGAAGCGCGGATCGGGTTCGTCGACGCGAACCGTGTACATGAGTTGTTTGACATGATGATACATGACGTCACCGGTGTATGAGGTTGCTCCTGGACGCTGACGCGTCTCGGCTGGTGACCAATTCCGGCCGATTGATACCGTTCCAGCTTTGCGCGAATTGCTTCAGAGTGTGAGATCAGCGTGTGTCTTTTTACATAATGCGTGGCGCACGACGCTTAGCCTGCCGTCGTATGGGTCAGGCGCGCGGTCGCGCGCAAATTCGACAGGAACGGCCAACAGGCCCACAGGCCGCGCTCCAGTGCCGCTCCCAAAGCCAGCCCCGCAAGCACGTCCGTCGTCCAGTGCGCCAGAAGCAGGATCCGGGTTATGGCGACGCCTCCGCCCAAGGTCCATGCGAACCGCTTCCATCGCGGGAAATAGCGCGAAATCGCCGACGCCACCGCCGCTACGTGAACGGCGTGTCCGGATGGAAATGCATCATATGCTTTTCCGGAGACGGGTATCCCGTGACGGCGCCCATGAACGCGCCGATCGGGTCGCTCCTGGTCCACCAGCGCCTTGAGAGCGTGCGGTAGCAGCGCCGAGACCGCCACGTTCAGCGCCAGATAGCTGGCCGCGCGACGCTGACGTGTACTCATGCGGCGCGACAACAGCCAAAGCCCAAGCGAGACTGCGAACAAGACGTGTTCGTCCGCCGCGTAAGTAACGCCTTGCAGCTGCGCTTCGATTTGCGGCGTCGCATGATCTTCGGCGAAATCGGCAATCGCGCAATCGAGCCGCGTTGGGCGGATTGTAAATAGGGCCATCTTGCTTCACCGGACGCCGAGTCAATGCGGAAGAACCTTTCAGGGTCTTCACCGCCGTCCGCGATACGGTGAAGTGCGGCCGGCGGCGTCAGGAGGAGGGTGCCCCCAGGGCGCGATGGTGTGGCGATGTCTTCCTCTAGCGTCGTCCTAAAAACTCCGGGTACATCTTGCGCAATCAACGCTCTCCAAAACGCCGTGTTCCTCAGGAAACGAGCGCACGAGAGCCACGGATGCACAACCGCAATTCCGGCACTCCGGGCGGTTCGCTTGCGAGCGATGTGGCCCGAGCCTGTCGTTGCGCCGGAAACATTGCGATCCGCTGATGCGGAATGCGGAGCGCCCTTCGTCTCGGACAGCAAGTTTCCACAGGCAAGTTCCGGAATGCCGAGGATGAGGAGTGCTGGGACTGTTTTTCATGCGCCCTGCTAACAAGGGGCCGGAGCTTTCGGGATTAGCCTATGTTAATTCCCGCTATACTTTTTCCATCCGAGCCGCGGCGCCGCTGTCGATCCGCGCGCGATCTATCGGCAAAGGGCGGAGTGATGCGCTTAATGTCCCAGCGCCTTTTCCACGGCCGCCGCGGAATTTCCCACCTTATCGATAATCTTCACGAGTTCGGCTCGTGTAACGCCGAGGTGCTTGCACCAGAATCTGACCTGGTCGTCCGCCTGCAGGTCGATCTTCCCGCGGTCCGGCTTTACGAGCTTGATCCGCGACATCGCCGCCTCGCAAATATCAGCCTGTTGCCTGCGCGTGCGTGGGCTGCCATTTCCGCTAGGCCGCCCTATGGGCGCGGTGCGTTTGCTGCCAAACCTCGATTGCCCGGCAGGCGACGGCGGCGGCCCAAAGCCTCTCGCCGATCACGCGCCCCGAGCGCAGCGTCCCGGTCGG
>JBBWZU010000432.1:0-6067 GCA_039649225.1 Hyphomicrobiales bacterium
GCTCAATGCCGAGACCGACAAGGCGCTGAAGGATCCGGCGATGAAAGAGGCCTTGGCCAAAGGCGCGACCGAGGGCGTCGGCGGGGCCGCCGCGGCGCAGGCCCAGCTCGCGCGCGAGGATTAGGAAAAATACGCGCGCATCGTCAAGGAAGTGAACATCAAGCTGGGCTAAAACACAGGGCGCTCAAGTGCACTCCGTCATGGCCGGACTTGTCCCGGCCATCCACGTCTTCCTTGCGCGAGAACAAGACGTGGATGCCCGGAACAAGTCCGGGCATGACGCAGTGGCGTTAGATGCGCGATTGCGCCCGCTATAGCTTCTTGATCTCGACCTTGCGGAATTTCACCACGCCCTTGTCGTTGACGACGCCGGCGGCATCCTTGTTGCCGAGCCCGTGCTGGAGCGCGATTCGTCCGCTGGCATGTTTCGCATCGCTAACGCCATCGACGGTCTTCTGCCCGTTCAGCGCGACCGTGAATGTCCCGCCCTTCGCGGTGATCTCGTACACGTTCCATTTGCCGACGGATTTCGGCATCGGATCGACCTTGGCGATGTTGACGATGGCGCCGGTCGCATAATCCTTCCCGGGCCGGTCATCCCAGATGTTCACCTCGTAGGCGTTCTCGGCATTGATCTTGGCGGGATCGGTGCAGCGGATGAAGATGCCGCTGTTGGCATCATCGCCGACCCAGAACTCGGCGCGGATCTGGAAGTCGCCGTAGCTTTCCTTGGTGACGAGGAAGCCGTTGCCTCTGTCGGCCACCACGGCGCCATCCTCCATCCGCCAATTGGCGTCACCGAGCTTGTCGAAATGATCGAGATTCTTGCCATCGAACAGCGTCACCCATCCGTCTTCGGCTGAGGCGCGTTGAATTTGTCCGAATGAGAGTGCGGCAACGAAAAACAGCCCCACAAGGGCGTACCAGCGCTTCATGATCTCCTCCCGTATGGTTCGGGTCTGTCCCGGCTGATTGCGCCGGCGCCCGAACTCGCAACCTTAGGCTAGCAAAAGCAGGCAGCGCCCGGAAGCGGCCATACGTCGCGCGCTTTTCCGGAGTGCGCGCCGGTGATGATTTTCAGGATAGGATGACGCCAACCAGGAGAGGTCATCATGAAGGGTATCGGGTTTGCCGCCGCGTTGGCGCTTGGGCTTTCCGCCGGCGCCGCGATGGCGCAGAGCACGCTGAAGCAGCAAATCGTCGGCACATGGGATTTCGTTGTCGCCGAGGTGACCGCGCCGGACGGCAAGAAGTCTTATCCCTTCGGCGAAGTGCCGAAAGGCATCCTGATTTTCACGCCCGACGGCCGTTTCGCACAAATCCATGTCGCCGCCGATGCGCCGAAAATCGCCTCCAACAATCGCCTGACCGGGACAGCGGAGGAGTACGCGGCGATCATGCGTCGCAGCCTGTCGGTGTTCGGCACCTATACGGTGGATGAGGACAAGAAGACCGTGACCTACCAGATCGTGTCGTCGTCCTATCCCAATTGGGAAGGCGAAGCGCAGACCCGCACCATCGACAAGCTCACCGCCGACGAGTTCGTGAATACCAATCCGAACGTGGCGGGCGGGCGCGGAACTGCGTCAAATCTCTATCGGCGGGCCAAATAGGCATCCGAATCGGCCCCGCGATACCCGGCCTCTATTGTTTGTTATCCGCGCCATAAAGCTGCTATGGCTTGGGAAATACTGATGGAATTCGAACAGGAGCCGATATGGCCGAAAAAAAGCCCAACGACGCGCTCGTCAAGCTTGCGCGTGCCGAAGACGCCAAGAAAGCCATGGCGGAATATCAGGCGAATGCCAAAGCGGTCGATGCCAACACCGAGCGCCTGCGCGCGCTGCGTCTCGAGCGCGAAGCGGCCGCGGCCGCGGCTCCGAAAACTGCCCCGGCCCCCAAACGCAAGCCCGCCGCCAAGAAGACCAAGGCGGCAACTGGAAAACTGTCGGAGTGGCTGACCGAGCAGAAGGGCAGCGGACGGAACAATTAAGCGGCGCCTGCGTCAGTCTTTATCGTCCCTGACGGCGGTGATCGGCCGGTCCATGCCCGCGGCCGATTCAGTGTGCCATTTGCCCTTGGCGTCTTCCCATTCGATGACCTCGCTGTGTCCCGGCACGCGCTGCTCCGCGGCCGCGGCTCTGGCGGCGTACAATGCCGCCGCGTGTGTCGGATAAGGCTCGGAAAACACGCCGTCGACCTTGTAAGCCCAGCCGCCGTCGTGCTCGACGATTTCATAAATGACTTCGCTCATGAGGCACCGTGTTTTGATCGGCGATGCGTGCAGCATGACCGGTTCGTGCGTGCGGCGCAACGCGGCTCTTGGGACGCCAGCGTAACGTGCGGACGATAATACCAGACTGAGAATACCAAGTCGCGCGGTCAGGCGCGGCCTTGTGTCATGCGTCGGAACCACGCACGGATCTGCTCGGCAAACGTGACGCGAACGCCCGTGCGGCGCCTTCGGCCGTTGGCCGGAGCGGGCAGGTTGGCTCCCTGCGCGGCGGCTTCCAGCGCGGTCGGGCCGGCATGCTCGAGAAACGCGCGCTCGTGCGCATGCGTCAATGTCTTGATGGCCGCATCCAGCGGCAGCCATTTCACCGCCCTGACGTCGCGCATCAATTTGCGCTGTGGGGTATCGAGGGCGCTCATGCGCCAGAACTGCACGATCTTGAGTTTGCCGGCTTCGCGCGACATCGCGCCGAGGAACTCGTGCACCTCGACCTCGTGTCCGGTTTCCTCCACGACTTCGCGCTTGGCGGCGGCGAGCGCGTTCTCGCCCGGCTTGAGCTTGCCCTTCGGAAGCACCCAGGCATTGTCCTTGCGCAGCCGGACAACTGCGATCAGCGGCCCTCCGGCATCGCGCACCACGATGCCGCCTGCGGCCTGGACCGGCGCACGCGTCTTTTCGCGCCCTTTCGATTTCTCCCCAACCTTCATGAGAACGATATGAAGCAGCAGGAACCGGAGAGCAAGCGCGGATGCAACCGCGCGTGCTTGCGTGCCTAGCCCGCCTTGCGTTCGCGGTTGCCGAGGAATGCGACGAGCTCCGTCAGCGGCATCGGCCGCGCGATCAGGTAGCCCTGCGCCAGATCGCAGCCCATCGCATAAAGGAGATCGAGCGCGCCGGCGTTCTCCACGCCTTCCGCAACCACGCGCAGCCCGAGGCTGTGCGCGAGCGACACGGCCGAGCGGACCAGCACTGCGTCGGTCGGATCGGTCGCCAGGTTCGTGACGAACGCCTTGTCGATCTTCAACTCGTCGGCCGGGATATTCTTGAGATAGGCAAGCGAAGACAGTCCCGAGCCGTAATCGTCGATCGAGATCGCAATGCCGGCCGCGCGGAACCGCTCCAGCGTCTGGCGCGCGAGCTGCGGGTTTCCGATGATCGCGGTTTCGGTCACCTCGAGGCAGATCTTGCCCGGCGCATCATGGGCGATCTGCAAGACCCGCTCGGTGAGCGCGCCGTCATTGATGACGATGCCGGACCAGTTGATCGATATGCAAAGATCGTGGCCGGCCGCGCGCAGCGTGCGCTGGTCCGCGACAGCCTGGCGCAGGACCCATTCCGTCAGCGCCGCGATGTGCCCGGTCTCTTCGGCCATCTGCACGAACAGGTCGGGCCGCAGCGCGCCGCGCACCGGATGCGTCCAGCGCACCAGCGCCTCCGCGCCGACGAATGTGGCGGAGCGAAGCGAATATTTCGGCTGATAGGCGAGGCTCATCTGTCCGTTTTCGAGCGCGCGCAGCATCTCGCTCATCAGCGACAGATTGTCGCCCGGGCAGCCATAGAGCACGGGATCGAAACACTTGATCGGCTCGCGCGCGGCGCGCGCCTGGTCGACGGCGATCATCGCCCGGTCGATGATGGAGAGTCCGTTTGCGGATTCGACCGTGTCGGCCGCTTCGCTCAGGCCGATGGTTACGCTGACGTCCACGCGATTGCTGCCGAGCAGGATCGGCGCGCTCAGCGTCGCCCGCATGGCGGCCGCGATCTGATGGGCTTCCGACATGTCGCGCGCCGCGAACGCAACGCCGAGATTGGCGCTCGAGAGACGCGCGATCGGCATGTCGCGATGCGCATGGCCGAAGCGCATCGTCAGCTCCAGAAAGAGATCGAGTGTCAGCGCGTGGCCGATCGCGCCGCGCAGATGCAGGAAGCGGTCGATGCTGATCGCCGCCACGACGATGACGCCGTCAAGCGCGCTCTTCTGGATCTCGGCAACGCGCCGCTGCACCGCATGGCGGTTCGCCAATCCGGTCTCGGGATCGTGCAATGCGAGACGGCTGGCTTCACGCTCGTGCGCCGCCCGCGCGAGCAGCTTGCGATAGGTCGTGGCGATCGCGATGGCGCCGATCCCGTTGAGCACGCCGCCCGCGAGGACCGCCGCGCCGGCGCCGAACGTGCCGCCGTTTTCCAGGATGAAGTAGGGGACACTGAGAAAGTGCAGCAGCGGCGGCAGGATCGAGCAGGCGAGCGCGAGGCGGGATTCGCCCCTCACCATCGCGCCGCTGAAGATCGCCCCCGACCACAGCAGGCTGGCGCCGAGAATGCCCCAAACGCCGCCGTGCACCGATTCCAGGATACCGAAGAACGCAAAGGCGATGGAGCTTGCCAGCATCAACGCAAAGAACGCGATCATCGTGCGCCGCCGCGGCCGACTCGTTGCGGTTACATTGCCGAACAGGACATATTCGAGCCCCTGCAGGCCGGAATAGACGATTGCCCAAATGGCCGCTGCCGTGATGCCGCTGAACGCGTGGAAGATGACCGCGATGACCACGCAGAGGCCGACGCGGACGTGTGCATGCTCGCGCCGCGCAACCATGGCGCGTGCAAGCGCAAAGCCGGATTCGTAAGGCGCGACGCTCATCGTAGCATGATACCGCTACGCGCTGAAAATCCCGTTAATGTCAGAGGGATAGGCCGGGCCGCTCCAAATTGCCGGAAAGGACGTAACGTCAGGCGCCTCCGCCCGGCACGAAACAGCTGATCACGATGGCGCCGCGATGGCGCACATACCAGACGATGGCTTCGCCGACCGGGTTGCCGGCGTCGCGAATGACGGCGCGTTCCGGCACCTGCATCCAGGTGCCTTCGATCGGCACCCAGAACGCGCCTTCGCGCATGTCGTAATCGGTGCGGTGCCCATCCGAGATGTCGCAACACGGCACGCCGTTCGGCGCGACCACGCTCTTGAACCACTTGCGGACATGATCGGGCACGTCGCCGAATTGCCCGCGGTCCACCGCGTGCGCCGCGACGCTCATTCCCAGTGACGCGACCAGCAGCGCAATCTTGGTCAGTCCGTGCATGACGGCCTCCGCGCGATGACGCCTCCACCCAGCTTGGTTGTTTGCCAAATTGGTAAAGTGATTTGCGCGGGCGGCGCAAGCCGCGAAGCCTCACGCGCGTGCTGTTAGTTTGTGCAGCGGTGAATATTGCGCCGCGACACGCGTACGCTCAAATCGTCCGGTAGCCGCCGTCCGCCATCACGATCGTGCCGGTGACGTAAGCCGACAGATCCGAAGCCAGGAAAATCGCCGGACCGACGATGTCTTCCGGTTTGCCGGCGCGCCCGAGCGGCGTGTGGTCGAGGAAGATCTGGATCAGATCCGGATTGTTGGCGCGCACGTTGGCGTTCAACGGCGTCTCGATCAGGCCGGGGCCGATCGCGTTGACGCGCACGCCATCCTTGCCGAGCTCGGCCGCGAGCGCCTTGGTGAAGCCGAGCACGCCGTGCTTCGATGTCGTGTAGGCGGCCGAATTCGGCGTGCGCACATGCACGAACGACTGGACCGATCCGATATTGACGATGCGTCCCTTGCTGGCGCGCAACTGGCCAACGAACGCGTGCGTCACGTTGAAGGTGCCGTTGAGATTGATGCCGATAATGTCGTCCCAGTCCTTGATCACGGCGCCGGCCTCGGCGGTGAACGCATTGCGGCGGTTGATGCCGGCATTGTTGACCAGGATCGAGACCGGCCCGACCTTGCTGGCGACCTGCGCGGCGACGGCGCGGCAGGCTTCGCGGTCGGTCACGTCGAGCGTGAAGCTTTGTGCCTT
>JBBWZU010000456.1:0-11218 GCA_039649225.1 Hyphomicrobiales bacterium
GTCACTTTACCTGCGTTTGGCCGATTTGCCGCAGCGCTTCGCCCACCACCATGGCGCAGGCCATCGCGACATTGAGTGAGCGCAAGCCGGGGTGCATCGGGATCGTGAGCCGCGCGTCCGCCGCGGCATGGACCGTCTCCGGGACGCCGGCCGATTCCCGTCCGAACAGCAGGACGGTGTCGGCGTGGTAGCGATGATCGAGATAGGACGTCGGGACAGCCGTGGTGAGCAGCACCAGGTCGTGCTTTTCTCCACGTCGCCATTGCTCGAACGCCGTCCACGAGATGTGCCGCGTCAAGATGACCTGATCCAGATAGTCCATGCCGGCGCGGCGGAAAGTCCGGTCCGAGACCGGAAAGCCGGCCGGTTCGATGATGTGCGCCTCGACGCCCAGACAGGCGCAGAGGCGCAGAATCGTTCCGGTGTTCTGCGCGATATCAGGCTCGTAAAGCGCGACGTGCATGGGGCGCGACCGGTATCCTTGGCTTGCCTCTTCGGGACGAAACTGCGTGCCGGCAGAGTAATTTATCTACCTCTTGTGCGATGCCGCGATAGCGGGCTTGCCTACGGCCGACAAGGGTGCCAATAGAACCATTCCGGACTGCGCCGCTTGCCTTCCCAGGGCTATGCGTGGCGCCGCCCGTTCGCCGCTAAACGGGGGGCCGTGTCGGGGGCGACAGGTTCTTGCTGGTAGGTGGCGAACGCTGGCCGTCCGGCAAGGGGAAAGGGCATTGACTGTGACTACCATCTCCTCGGCCGAGCCGACACGCCGTGATTTTCTCTACATCGCGACGGCTACTGTGGGCGCGGTAGGCGCCGCCACCGTCGCCTGGCCGCTGATCAATCAGATGAATCCGGATGCTTCCACGATCGCCGCCGGTGCGCCGATCGAGGTCGATCTGGGCCCCATCACCGAGGGGCAGGTGATCAAGGTGTTCTGGCGGTCCAAGCCGATCTTCATCGGCCACCGCAGCAAGAAAGAGATCGAAGAGGCGCAGAAGGTCGACATTGCGAGCCTTCCCGATCCGCAGGCCGACAGCAAGCGCGTCAAGGAAGGCCACGACCAGTGGCTGGTCCTGATCGGCATCTGCACCCATCTCGGCTGCATCCCGATCGCCCATCAGGGCGACTATGACGGCTTCTTCTGCCCCTGCCACGGATCGCAGTACGACTCGTCCGGCCGCGTCCGGCGCGGACCCGCCCCGGCCAACCTCGCGGTACCTCCCTATGAGTTCGTGTCTGACACCAAAATCCGCATCGGTTGAACCGTGCGCCCTTAATTCCCAGGATCGAACAGCATGAGCGGACCGTCGACCTACCAGCCGCAGAGCGCATTCTTGAAATGGTTCGAGGCGCGCCTGCCGATCATGAGCCTCGTGCATTCATCCTTCGTGGCCTATCCGACGCCGAAGAACCTGAACTATTGGTGGACCTTCGGCGGCATCCTCGCGTTCATGCTCGGCGTGCAGATCATCACCGGCATCGTGCTGGTGATGCACTACACGGCGCATGTCGACATGGCGTTCAATTCCGTCGAGCACATCATGCGCGACGTGAATTACGGCTGGCTGCTGCGCTACCTGCACTCGAACGGCGCCTCGATGTTCTTCGTCGCGGTCTACATCCACATGTTCCGCGGCCTCTATTACGGCTCCTACAAGGAGCCGCGCGAGGTGCTGTGGATCCTCGGCGTCATCATCTATCTCCTGATGATGGCGACGGGCTTCCTCGGCTACACGCTGCCATGGGGCCAGATGAGCTTCTGGGGCGCGACCGTCATCACCAATTTCTTCTCAGCGATCCCGCTGGTTGGCGAGACTGTGGTGACATGGCTTTGGGGCGGTTATGCGGTCGGCAATCCGACGCTGCAGCGCTTCTTCTCGCTGCACTATTTGCTGCCCTTCGTGATCGCCGGTGTGGTGGTGCTGCACGTCTGGGCGCTGCATGTGGTCGGCCAGAACAACCCGACCGGCGTCGAGGCCAAGCCCGGGCAGGACACGGTGGCGTTCACGCCTTACGCGACGACCAAAGACGGCTTCGCGATGGTCTGCTTCATGCTGTTCTTTGCCTGGTTCGTGTTTTACGTGCCCAACTATCTCGGCCACGCCGACAACTATATTCCGGCCAATCCGGGCGTCACCCCGGCGCACATCGTGCCCGAATGGTACTACCTGCCGTTCTACGCGATCCTGCGTTCGATCCCGAACAAGCTCGCCGGCGTCATCGCGATGTTCGCCTCGATCGTGCTGCTTGCCTTCCTGCCGTGGCTCGATACCTCGCGCGTCAAGTCGGCGACCTACCGGCCACTGTACCGGCAGTTCTTCTGGGTCTTCGTGCTGGTTTGTCTCGGGCTCGGCTATCTCGGCTCGGCTCCGGCTGAAGGCATTTACGTGATCGCGGCGCGCATCCTCACCGCCTACTACTTCATCCACCTGCTGGTGATCCTGCCGCTGCTCGGACTGATCGAAACACCGAAGCCGCTGCCGACCTCGATCTCGGCATCGGTGCTCAAGGGCGCCAAGGCCGCCGCCGTGATGGTGGCGGTCGCGCTCGGTGCCGCGGCATTCTTTGGGACGAATTCCAAGGCGTTCGCCCAAGAGGGGCATGATACGCCGAAGCCGCCGCGCAACGCCTGGTCGTTCGCCGGCGGATTCGGCAAATACGATCAAGGGCAGCTGCAGCGCGGCTTCAAGGTCTACAAGGAAGTCTGCGCGACCTGCCATGGTCTCAAGCTGCTGACATTCGGCGATCTCGCCGGAGCGGGCGGCCCCGGCTTTACGGTCGCGCAGGCCGAGTCGATCGCCTCCGAATACAAGATCCAGGATGGCCCGAACGATGCGGGCGACATGTTCGAGCGCGACGGCCGCCTTGCCGATCGCTTCCCGCCGCCGACCACCTGGAAGAACGAGGCGCAGGCGCGTCAGCTTTACAACGGCACCGTGCCGCCCGACATGTCGGTGCTGGCCAAGGCGCGCAGCTACCAGCGCGGCTTTCCCTGGTTCCTCATCGATGCGCTGCCGTTCTTCCAGTATCAGGAGCACGGCGTCGACTACATCGTGGCGCTGATGAACGGCTACAAGGACAAGCCGCCGGAAGGCTTCCAACTCCCCGCCGGCGGAAACTACAACGAATATTTCCCGGCCCATTCGATCGCCATGCCGCCGCCGCTGACCGACGGCCGCGTCGAATATACCGACGGCACCAAGAGCACCATCGACCAGCAGGCCAAGGACGTCTCGGCATTCCTGATGTGGGCGGCCGAGCCGCACATGATGGCGCGCAAGCGCATCGGCTTCCAGGTGATGATCTTCCTCGCGATCTTCGCGGGCCTGATGTACTTCACCAAGAAGAAGGTTTGGCGCGACGTGCACGATCACGCCTGAGCCTTTATGGTTTGATCTTGACGCAGGGCCCCGTTATGGGGCCCTTCGTTTTTTCAAAGCGGTTTCGGCGAAGAGGCGTTGCATATGGCCAAGGCAGTTCTCGGTATCATCGGCGGATCGGGCATTTACGACCTGCCGGGCTTGGAAAACGTGCGCGAGGAGCGCATCGCGAGCCCGTGGGGCGAGCCGTCCGGCACGCTGCGCATCGGCGAAATGTCCGGCCTGCCGGTGGTGTTTTTGCCGCGCCACGACAAGGGCCATCGCCTGTCGCCGTCCGACATCAACTATCGGGCCAATATCGACATTCTCAAACGTGCGGGCGTCACCAGCCTCGTATCGCTGTCGGCCTGCGGCTCATTCAAGGAAGAGCTGCCGCCCGGATCGTTTCTGCTGGTCGATCAGTTCGTCGACCGCACCCACAAGCGCGAAAGCTCGTTCTTCGGCAAGGGCCTCGTCGCGCACGTCTCGATGGCGCATCCGGTGAGCCCGCGCCTGCGCATTCATCTTGCCAATGCCGCGATGGCCGCCGGCATCGAGGTCAAGCGCGATGGGACTTACATTTGCATGGAAGGTCCGCAGTTCTCCTCCTATGCCGAGAGCATGACCTACAAGCAGCTCGGCTATTCGGTGATCGGCATGACCAACATGCCGGAGGCCAAGCTCGCGCGCGAGGCCGAGATCTGTTACGCGACCGTCGCGATGGTGACCGATTTCGACTGCTGGCATCCGGACCATGACGCCGTGACCGTGCAGGACATCATCAAGGTTCTCACCAGCAACGCCGAGAAGGCCAAGGCGCTGGTCGCGCGCCTTGCCAGCGATTTCCCGCGCGAGCACGAGCCATGCCCGATCGGTTCGGATCGCGCGCTCGACAGCGCGCTGATCACCGCGCCGGAAGCACGCGACCCGGAATTGCTGAAAAAGCTCGACGCCGTCGCGGGGCGGGTGCTGAAGGCTTGACGCTACATCTTCAGGCCGGGAATGCTGGCCCCGAAGATCGCAACCACGATTCCGCCGATCACCGCACTGATGATTCCGATGATGATCGAGAACAGGATGATGGCCGGAATGGAGGCGAAGCTCCATTTGAGGATGATCGCGACCATGCGCCAGAACGGAATATCGATGTCGGCGATCGCGACGCGATGCGGAGTGACAGGCGGTTGAACGGACATGAGGTGCCCCCCGGTTGTGCCAGCCGCCATGGTTGGCCAGACTGGCGGTAACCGCAACCCGCCTGGGCGACTTTTCCCGCCGTAACGTCAGCTGGAGTGTTTCATGCGTATCGTCGATCTGGAGCGGGAACCGCGCGACGAATGGCGCCCCGGCGTGCTGACCCGCATGCGCGTTTCGGCGGCAAACGGCGGCGCGCAGCTTTGCCTGTTCGAGCAGTGGTGCGAGCCGGGCCATGGCGCGCCGACCCATCTGCACGCGGTCGAGGAGGTGCTGCACGTGCTCGCGGGCGAGGCCGACGTGTGGGCCGGCGAGACCCATGCGACGCTCAAGAGTGGGCAGCTTGCGATCGTGCCGGCCGGCGTGAAGCACGGCTTCTCGAACATCGGCAGCGGTACGTTGCATATCCAGTCGACGCTCGCCGCGCCCGTATTCGAAGCCGCCTATGACGACAAGCGCGAGACGCCGCGGCGCTGGCTGCCGGGGTGATTTTCGCCTATTCGTCGTGCCTGTCCCGCCCAAAACGACCGAGAACCCGATGACCTCTCCCGCTGTTGAAAATGACCTGCGCGCCGCGATCCGCTCGATCCCGGACTATCCCAAGCCGGGCATCATATTCCGCGACATCACGACGCTGCTCGGCAATGCGCGCGCGTTCCGCCGCGCGGTCGACGAGCTGGTGCAGCCCTGGGCTGGCGCCAAGATCGACAAGGTCGCCGGTATCGAGGCGCGCGGCTTCATCATCGGTGGCGCAGTGGCGCATCAGGTCTCGGCCGGCTTCGTGCCGATCCGCAAGAAGGGCAAGCTGCCGCACCAGACCGTGCGCATGGCCTATCTGCTCGAATACGGCAGCGACGAGATGGAAATGCATGTCGACGCGATCCACAAAGGCGACCGCGTCATCCTGGTCGACGATCTGATCGCCACCGGCGGTACCGCTGAAGGCGCCGTCAAGCTGCTGCGCCAGGTCGGCGCCGAGGTGCTCGCCGCCTGCTTCATCATCGATCTTCCCGAGCTCGGCGGCGCCGACAAGCTGCGCAAGCTGAATGTGCCGGTCAGGACGCTGATCTCATTCGAGGGGCATTGAGCGGCGCGGCCCGCGTCGTTTTCAAAACGTGCGAAGAAATTCACACACGCTTCGCATCAGGCTTTTGCCAACTCGACGATGTCCTTCACGTCCAGAATTTGTTTCGAATAGCCCTTGCCGGCAGCGTTGATCATGGCCCGCCCCACTTCCTGCAAGGTGCAGAAGCCCGCGGGATAAAGGGCTCGGCCAATGGGATAGACCCAGGCAAAAAACTTGTAATAGCTCTTTATGTTTTTCTGCCCCGGTGAGGCTTTCATGAAGGCGGGCCGGAACATGTACGAGCGTTTGAACAACCGCATCAAGGCATTTTCGGTGGCGCCTTTGACGCGTGCCCATGCAATCCGGCCGTGTTCACTGCTGTCGGTACCGGCGCCCGTGACGTAGCAAAACGTCATCTCCGGATTTGATTTTGCCAGAAGCCGCCCGACATTCAGCGTGAGGTCGCGGGTAACGCGCTCGTATTGCTTTTCGTCCATGCCGACGGACGATACGCCGAGACAAAAAAAGCAGGCATTGTAGCCGACCAGTTGCGACTCGATTGGCGCCAGATCGAAGAAATCAGCGTGAACGATTTCGCGTAGCTTCGGATGCGACACGCCGCCCGGCTTTCGATTGATGACCAGAACCTGTTCGATGTCCGGGTTGCTCAGGCATTCGAGCAGTACGCCTTCGCCGACCATGCCGGTCGCGCCGGTGATGATTGTCTTGATGCTCATGCGGCGGACTGTGACAGATCGCGCGGGCGGCGCAATGGCGCCGGCCGATGGTGACGCGGCTGCGATCCCCAGCGGTTTTGCCGATTTACGCCAATGTTCGCACAATGAAACCTAGTGCACCCGTGCTTCCTTCACATCGGCCGGGACGAACGGAAATTCCGACATCACGCCGGCGACGTAGACGCCCTTGTAGTCCGTGACGTGGATGGCCCGGCAGAACGGGCAATTGATCTTCAGCGGCTGTGACCACAGCACGCGCACGGCCTCTTCATCGGCCGGAAGGTCAAAGCCGATTACCGTGCTGGTCCGCGGACAGATGAATGTCGTTTGCATCGCGGTCCCCTTTTCGAAATTCCATTTCAAAAATGAGGCTCCGCGCGAGCGCTCCTGGATCATGCGGCTCTGTCAGTGCCCCGGCTGCTTTTTCTTGGTCGCCTCGATCATCCGGTTGTCCAGTTCGTGAACTTCCGCCATCAATTGGTCGCATGCGGGTTTTTCCGCCTCGCACATCGCATCGCTTTTGACGACGAATGCGCCGTCGTGTTCGATGATCGAGCGGCGCAACGCGGCCGGATAGGCCGGATGGCTTGGCGGCGTGAACGACCACACTGTCGCACTGGCCTCGTCCTGCACGACCGTCCAACCGGACTGGATCGTCACCTTGACACCGCTCTTGGTCCGTATCGCTTCCAGCGCCGCAGCGACCGACGGATATTCTTCGGCTGGCGCGCGCGCGTCCGCCGGCGATTGTGCCGGCTGCGCGCAGGCGCACGTCGCCACCAGGATGGCCGGGACAATCGTCATAAAGGCTTTGCGCATGTTGGCTCCGACCGAACAATCGCGAACTTGACAGGGTGCGTTACGCGCCTCGATGTGCTTACACATCGACGTATTTCGTGATGCTGCGCGGTGCCGCGATGAATGGGGTTTGCGCGCGGCCCTAGGCGTCGATGTATTTCGCAATGCTGCTCGGTGCGGGGATCGGCAACCCGTTCTGCTCCAACTCGTCGATGTGAGCCCGGATCGCACTGCGGATTTCCCGCTCGACCAGAACGGCCGTTTTGGCGGTCGCGACGCAATCCGGCAGGTCCGGCACGTAGGCCGAATATCTGGCGCCCGCCTCCTCGATCACGACTGCATAGCGCATCAACTGCTCCTTCGGTCCGACGTGCTGTCCTGACGTATTAGTCATGCCTGCGGGCGCGCCGGTTTTGTCATACGACCCGAATATGCCGTTGCTTTGCGGCAACGGGCCGCCGGCGGCCGCCGCCGCAAATTTCCGTCTCGAAAATGGCCCCTGGTTGAACCTTGCCGCCTCCAGCTGCGACTACCCATTAACCATAGCAAAACCGGCCTGCTGGAGACCTCTCATGACCGCACTCCGCGCCATCGCATTGTCCGCCTTCGCCGCCTTGATCATCGCGGCGGTGACCGCGCCTGCCGGCTCCGCGGCGACGCCCGCCTGTGGCGGCGCGATCGTCAAGATCCTGGATCCGGGCCTGCGCGCGAGCTTCGAGGCTTTCGAGGCGACCCAGTCGGCAACCGCAACCAAGATCTGCGCCGCTTATCGCAACGCCGGCTCCTGATCCCAAAGGACCGATCCGTAGTCATCCGGAACGCTGCGGGCGCCTCATCCCGCGCCGCAGCAAGAGTTTCTCAACGTCATTCGGCTTGACTGACGGCTCCTGAGGGAGCCGCCAATGTCTGTGACCCGCGCCTATGCCGAAGCGTTTTTCGACACTATGATGACGCGCGATCCGCAGCAGATCGCGCCCTATGTGGCGGACGATGCCGAATGGCTGATCGTCGGACCGATCGAATTGTTGCCCTATTGCGGCCAGCATCTCGGCAAGGAAGCGGTGCTCGGCGCCTACGGCCGGATGGGGACCAGCACCAAAGTCACGGAATTTACCCGCGACTATGCGATCACGGACGGCGAAAGCGCCTCCGCGCTGTCGCGCATGACCAACGTCGATCTTGCGACCGGCCGCCAGATCGTGGTGCGGCTGGCGCAGTTCGCGCGCTTTCGCGACGGCAAAGTGTGTGAGTTCTGCTCCATCACCGACACGCTCGGCGCGGCCGAGCAGATCATGGGCCGTTCGCTCTCCCAGATGGTCGACGACGCGGCGCTCGCCGAGGCCTAGGGAAAAATAACCGCCCGGGTTTTCGTGCTATAATGGGGCATGGGCCGGTTTTTTCAGATCTGCTCGCGTCAGCTGGCATCGCCGTCGTGGCGGTCATGACCGTCGCGCTCGATGCGCGGCCCTCGGTTGCCGACCCTGATTGCACCTGCCGCGCGCGGGGCCGCGACTTCACGCTGGGACAGAGCGTGTGCCTCGCGACGCCCAAAGGCGCGCGGATCGCGACCTGCGCGATGGTGCTCAACAATACCTCCTGGCAATTCACCGAGACGCCCTGCGTGGTGTCGGGTCTGCGGCCGGCGCATCGTCCCGTGCAAACGCGCCACACTCGGCAAGTTATGCTTGGCGCCCCTTGACCGGCGCGACCCTCTCGCGGCACGGTCGCGGCGTTGAGGAGATCGTCATGTCCAGCCGCATCCGCTTTACCGCCATCATGCTCGCGGGCCTTGCTTCGGCGTTCGTGCCGGTCATGCCGGCTGCGGCGGCGAACTGGTTCGAGCTCAATTTCAACCTGACGGGTCCGCGCCACGACGCGCTGGTGCCGCTGTGCGATGATCCGGGCGTGCTCGAGCAGGTCAGCGCGAAGTTCAACCAGAAAGAAAACGAGCACTGGAACTCCAATCTCGCGATCGTCGGGGTGGACCGCATCCGCGAATCGGCGTTCCGCCCCTGGGTGGGCGCCCCGCAGGCGATCCCGCGGCGCTTCTGCAGCGGCGTCGCCCACGTCTCCGACGGCACCAAGCACACGATGCATTACTCGATCCAGGAAGCCAGCGGCTGGCTCGGGATCGGCTGGGGGATCGAATGGTGCGTGGTCGGGCTCGACCGCAATTGGGCCTACAACCCGGCCTGCCGGATGGCTCAACCCTGATATCCACAGGGCGGCTCTCTATCGTGAACATATTTTGTTCGCGAATGTTCTTGAAATGTTCCAGAGAAAGTGTACTCTACCCTCAGTTTCAACGGGAGTAGGGAGGAATCGATGCGTCGCCTGTGGATCAGTTTGGCAAGTTCGCTGTTTGTCGTGCTCACGGGCGCCGCGTCGGCGCAGGATGCGCGCCAGAACGAGCCGGGGAAATTCGATTTCTATGTGCTGGCGCTGTCGTGGTCGCCCTCGTTCTGCGAGCAGGCCGGCGACCGCAAGGGCGCCCAGCAGCAGTGCGGCGAGCGGCCGTTTTCGTTTGTGGTGCATGGTCTTTGGCCGCAATACGAGAAGGGTTTTCCGGAATTTTGCACCCAGCCGGCGCCTTTCGTGGACAACGGCACGATCAATACGATGCTCGATCTGATGCCGGCGCGCGGCCTGATCATCAATGAGTGGAGGAAGCACGGCGTCTGCTCCGGGCTCACCAGCCGCGGCTACTTCGAGACCGTCCGCAAGGCGCGCGCGCTCATCAAGGTCCCGCCGGAGTACCTCGAGCCGAAGGCGGCGCTGACGGTTTCGCCCGACGAGGTGGAAGAGGCCTTCGTGAAGGCGAATCCGGAACTC
Organism: Hyphomicrobiales bacterium; assembly: GCA_039649225.1. Taxonomy (GTDB): domain Bacteria; phylum Pseudomonadota; class Alphaproteobacteria; order Rhizobiales; family Xanthobacteraceae; genus PALSA-894. The sequence goes on from JBBWZU010000456.1 coordinate 9,990, forward strand.
GATCGCAAGGGCATCGCCGTAACCTGCTCGCGAACGAGCCTGAGCGAGGTGCGTATCTGTCTCTCGCGCGATCTGAAATTCCGCGAATGCGAGCAAGTCGATCGCCAGGCCTGCCAGCGCGACAAGCTCTCCATGCCGCCGGTGCGCGGCGGGTGATAGAAGCATCCTCATGCCGGGCGCGTTAGGCATCCGACGCGCCCGATCAACATGAGGACGGCGCTAGCAGCCGATGAACTACCGTCATGCCTTCCACGCCGGAAATTTCGCCGACGTCGTCAAGCACGCGGCGCTGGCCCGCATCATCACGCACCTGAAGGAAAAACCCGCGGCGTTTCGCGTGATCGACACGCATGCGGGCGCCGGACTGTATGACCTGTCCGGGCCCGAGGCGAGCCGCACCGGCGAATGGCGCGCCGGCATCGGGCGGCTGCTCGCCGCAGAGGTTGCGCCCGATACACGTGCATTGCTCGGGCCTTATCTCGACGCGGTCGTGGCGCTCAATCCGGGCCGGGATATGAAGGTCTATCCTGGATCTCCCGCGCTGGCGCAGTCGCTGCTGCGCGATCAGGACCGCCTGGTGGTCTGCGAGCGCGAGCCCCAGGCAGCGCATGCGCTGGCGACGCTGGTGCGCGGCGATCCCCGCGCCAAGGCGGTCGAGATCGACGGCTATACGGCGCTCAACGCCTACGTGCCGCCAAAGGAGCGGCGCGGGCTGGTGCTGATTGACCCCCCCTACGAGCAGCCGGGCGAATTCGAGCGTCTCGTGCAGGCCTTGACGGCCGCCCATCGCAAATGGCCGACCGGCATCTATGCGCTCTGGTACCCGATCAAGAACCTGCGCGAGACCGCGGCATTCGCCCGACGGCTCGCCGCGTCCGGCATCGCGCGCGTGCTGCGTGCCGAGCTCACGCTGGCGCGGGCGGACAGCGAGCGTCTCGGCGGCTCCGGGCTGATCGTGGTCAATCCGCCTTGGCGGCTGGACGAGGAGCTTTCCGCCCTGCTCCCCGCGCTTTCCCGGGCGCTGGGTGCCGCACCGGCCGGCGCCACCCGGCTTGACTGGCTCGTGCCGCCGGTTTGAAGTCTCTGCACCGCCCGCAGCACGCTTGTTCAGGAACTTCAAATCGGCGGCATTGGCGCGCGAAAAGTGAATTCGGCAGCGCGCTACCTCTTTCCAGCGCGCGTATGTTGTTGTCTACTAAACCGCTGGCTTTGACGTTCCGCCTCCCTCG
>JBBWZU010000530.1:0-6102 GCA_039649225.1 Hyphomicrobiales bacterium
CCGTTCACGGAATTGCGATGTCCCCCTTTCGTCGAAACGGCTAGGCTTCCGGCCGACGCGCGCTTGCGAAAATCCGCGCCAACAAAAAGCCCTTCGCGCGCGAAGTTGGCGACGACAGACTCACCGATGGGTGAGCGGGAGAGAGAGAACATGGTTGCGCTGACCATCAATGGACAATCGCATAACATAGACGTCGATCCGACCACCCCACTGCTGTGGGTGATCCGCGAACAGGTGGGACTTACCGGCACCAAATACGGCTGCGGCATCGCCCAATGCGGCGCATGCACGGTTCACGTCGACGGCGTTGCAACGCGCTCGTGCTCGCTGCCCGTCTCCGATGCGGCCGGCAAGAAGATCACCACGATCGAAGGCCTTGCGGTCATCGGAAAGCTCACCAAAGTGCAGGAAGCCTGGGTTGCGAACGACGTGCCGCAATGCGGCTACTGTCAGTGCGGAATGATCATGGCAGTCTCGGCATTGCTCGCCGAAAAGCCGAAGCCGACCGACAAGGACATCGACGAGGCGATCACCAACATCTGTCGCTGCGGAACCTTCCAACAAGTGCGCGAGGCGATCCACGCCGCCGCGGCCAGCGCGTAAGGGGGCAACCATGAATTTCGTTCCGAAGATGAATCGCCGCGCTTTCCTCGCCTCCAGCGCCGCCGCCGGTGGCGGGCTCGCGCTCTCCATGAACATCCCGTTCGGCGGCCCGGATATCGTGCGCGCCGCCAACGGCTCGCCCGAGGTGAATGCCTGGGTGGTGATCAAGCCCGACGATACTGTCGTGATCCGTATCGCGCGCTCCGAGATGGGTCAGGGCACGCTGACGGGTCTTGCCCAACTCGTCGCCGAGGAGCTTGAGTGCAACTGGGACAAGGTGACGACCGAATATCCGACGCCGGCCACGAACCTCGCGCGCAAGCGTGTATGGGGCGACTTCGGCACCGGCGGCTCGCGCGGCATCCGCACCTCGCAGGACTATGTGCGCAAGGGCGGCGCTGCGGCGCGCATCATGCTGGTGCAGGCGGCGGCGAACGAATGGAAGGTGCCGGTCTCCGAGTGCACGGTGTCGAAGGGCACCATCACGCACAAGGCATCGAACCGCTCGACCACCTACGGCAACGTCGCGGAAGCCGCCGCCAAGCTCGAGCCGCCGAAGGATATCCCGCTCAAGGACCCGAAGACCTGGACCATCGCCGGCCAGCCGCTGAAGCGGCTCGATACCGTCGACAAGGTCACCGGCAAGATGATGTACGGCGCGGACGTCAAGCTGCCCGGCATGCTCTCGGCGGCCATCAAGGACTGTCCGGTCTTCGGCAACAAGCTCGTGAGCTTCGATGACTCCAAGATCAAAGGCATGAAGGGCGTGAAACACGTCCTCAAAGTGGGCGAGACCGCGGTCGCGGTCGTCGCCGATACCTGGTGGCAGGCCAAGGTCGCGCTCGATGCGCTGCCGATCACCTGGAGCGAGGGACCGAACAACAAGGTCTCGAGCGCCACGATCGCGGCGATCCTGAAAGAGGGGCTGGACGCCGAGCAGGCGTTCGTCGGCAACGAGGCCGGCAACGCCAAGGACGCAATCGCCAAGGCGGCCAAGAAGGTCGAGGCAGTCTACGCCAATCCGTACCAGAACCACGCGCCGATGGAACCGATGAACGCCACCGCGGTGTGGACGCCCGAAAAGTGCGAAGTCTGGACCGGGACGCAGAATGGCGAGGCCGCACTCGCGGCCGTGCTCGAGGCCTCCGGCCTGCCGGCGGCCAAGTGCGATGTGCACAAGACCATCCTCGGCGGCGGCTTCGGCCGGCGCGGGCGCAGCGATTACGTCACGCAAGCCGTCCTTATCGCCAAGCAGATCCCCGGCACGCCGGTGAAGATGATCTGGTCGCGTGAAGAGGACATGCTGCACGGCTCGTATCATCCGATCATGCAGGCCAAGCTGACCGGGGCGCTGGACGAGAAGGGCAACCTCACCGGACTGCACATGCGCCTGTCCGGCCAATCGATCCTCGCGGCGCTGGCGCCGTCGAACCTGCAGAACGGCAAGGACCCGGCCACGTTCCAGGGTCTGCTGCCGTCCGGCGAGCACGCGTTCGGCTACGACATCCCGAACCTCATGATCGACCACGCGATGCGTAATCCGCACGTGCCGCCAGGCTTCTGGCGCGGCGTCAACATCAACCAGAACGCCATCTTCATCGAAAGCTTCATGGACGAGCTGGCGCTCGCGGCAGGCAAGGATCCACTCGAGTTCCGGCGCAGCGTGATGGGCAAGTACCCGAAGAATCTCGCGGTGCTCAATGCGGTTGCCGAAAAGATCGGCTGGGGCAAGCCGGCGGAGAAAGGCATCTATCGCGGGCTGGCGCAAATGAAGGCGTTCGACAGCTACGTGGCGGCGGCGGCCGAGATCTCCGTCGACGGCGGCAACAAGATCAAGGTCCACCGCATCGTTGCGGCGACCGATCCGGGTTACGCGGTCAATCCGGCACAGATCGAACGGCAGGTCGCGGGCTCGTTCGTCTACGGGCTTTCGGCGCTGTTCTATCAGGAGATCACCATCAAGGACGGGCATGTCGTCGAGGAAAACTTTGATAGCTACAACTCGATGCGCATCTCCGAAATGCCGAAGGTGGAAGCCATCCTGATGCCGTCCGGCGGCTTCTGGGGCGGCGTCGGCGAACCGACCATCTGCGTGGCGGCACCGGCGGTGCTCAACGCCTATGCGGCGGCGACCGGCAAGCGAATCCGCTCGTTCCCGCTTAAGAACCACGACATCTACATGGCGTAGTGATATTGGGGGCGGTGAAGTTCGCCGCCCCCATCGAGCTCCGGGACCTTCAAGCATGAATGCGACGCGTATTTCCGTCGCTGCCGCGATGGTCCTTCTGATAATAACCGGCGCTGGCTCTGCGGCCGAGGCTCCGGCGGGCGCGTCATCGTGCACGGGCTGCCACGCGGCGGCATCCGGTTCCAACGCGATGCGAGCGCTCGGCGGCATGTCGGCGCCTGAGATCACCGCGAAGATGACCGCCTTCAAATCCGGCAGCGCACAGACGACGATCATGGATCGCATCGCGAAGGGTTTCACCGAGGAGGAAATCCGGGCGATCGCCACATGGTATGCGGCGCAGAAGCCATGATGCTGAACCGACGCAGCTTTCTCAAAGGCACCGCGGCGCTGCTGCCGACGCCGGCACTTGCGCAAGGCGCGGGGCCGCGCGTCGTCGTCATCGGCGGCGGCTTTGCGGGCGCATCGGCCGCGCGCTTTCTCAAGCGCGCCAATCCGAAGATCAATGTGACGCTGGTCGAGCCGAACCAAACCTTCACGGCCTGCCCGTTTTCCAACCACGTTATCATCGGCTTGCGCGATCTGCGCGCGCTGCAGTTCGGTTACGACAAGATCGCCGCCGAGGGCGTAATACTCGCGTTGGTGGCCGCGACCGAGGTTGACGCGGGAAAGCGCAGCGTGAGACTCGCGAACGGCGCGAGCCTCCCTTACGATCGTCTCGTGATGGCGCCGGGCGTCGATGTCGATTGGAAAGCCCTGCCCGGCTACAGCCAAAACGTCGGCGATGTCATGCCACATGCCTGGAAGGCGGGCGGGCAGACGCTGCTGCTGCGCGCCCAGCTCGAAGCGATGGAGGACGGCGGCAAGGTGCTGATGTCTTCGCCCGCAACACCGGTGCGCTGCCCGACCGCGATCTACGAGCGCGCCAGCCTGATCGCCTACTATCTCAAATCCAAAAAGCCCAAATCGAAGCTGATCATCCTCGACTCCAAGGATACGTTTTCGCAGCAGCGCAATTTTCAGAATGCCTGGAAAGAGCTTTATCCCGATCACCTTGAATGGATATCGCTCTCGCAGGGCGGCAACGTGGCCTCCGTCCAGGTCGAGACCAGAACGCTGGTCACCGACTTCGATAATTTCGAGGCGGACGTCGCCAACGTCATTCCGCCGCAGAAGGCCGCGGCGATCGCGCAGGCCGCGGGCGTGGCGGACCGCACCGGCTGGTGCCCGGTGGAACCGTTCGGCTTCGAGTCGCAGCTTGTCCCGAACATCCACGTCATCGGCGATGCCGCCATGACGGGCGCGATGCCCAAGGCGGCGTTCGCCGCGAACGCGCAAGCCAAGGTGTGCGCTGTCGCCATCGCGGCGCTGCTCGCTGGTCAAAAGCCGCCCGAGCCGCGGCTGATCAACACCTGCTACAGCTTTGTCGCGCCGGACCACGGCATTTCGTTTGCGGAAGTGTTTCGGCCGGCGAACGGCATCCTTGTCGACGTCGAGGGTTCGGGCGGCTCCAGCGCAACCGATGCGCCGCCGGCCGCGCGCAAGCTGGAGGCTGAGTATGCCGAAGGCTGGTTCAAGACCATCACCGCGGAGGTGTTCGGCTGATCGCGCGTGCGTTTATAGCCGCGATGGCGCTGGGCGCGACGGCCGCGGCCGCGCAGGAGGCGCTCAGGCCCTTCACGATCGCGGGTGATGCAATACCGGCCTCGCTGACCGGGGCGCCGGGCGATGCGGAACGCGGGCTGAAGATCGTCACCAACCGGCAGGTTGGCCTTTGTCTTTTGTGCCACGCGGGACCATATCCGCAGGAGCGGTTCCAGGGCACGATGGCGCCAGATCTGGCCGGGGCGGGAGCGCGTTGGAACGAAGGACAGTTGCGGTTGCGCATGGTGGACGCAGCGAGGATCAATCCGGACACCATCATGCCGCCCTACTATCGGGTGGATGGCTTGACGCGCGTCGCGCCGGGATTTCGCGGCAAGACGATTTTGAGCGCGGAGCAGATCGAGGACGTGGTGGCGTATTTGATGACACTCAGAGAGACGAAATGAGCATGATGAAGATCACGCGGCGCGAGGTGCTGCTGGCCGGAGGGCTCGCGGCAGTTGGCGCCACGATATCCGGATCCGCGGAGGCGGTAACGGGACAGATGGAGACGGCGATACGCAACGCCATCGGCACGCCGACGATCCGCAAGGGCCGCGTGATGCTCGATTTGCCGCCGTTGGTGGAGAACGGCAATACCGTGCCGATGACCGTCTCGGTGGATTCGCCGATGACAAAGGACAATTACGTCAAGGCGATCCACGTTTTCAACGAGAAGAACCCGCAGCCGAATGTGATCAGCGTACGGCTCGGCGCGCGGTCCGGCAGGGCGACGATCGCGACGCGCGTGCGCCTTGCCGACACGCAGAAGATCACGGCCATCGCCGAAATGTCCGATGGCACATTCTGGTCCGACACCCAGGAGGTCATCGTCACGCTCGCGGCATGCCTGGAGGATTTGCAGCCATGACGGTGCGCGCCCTCATCAATGTGCCGAAGAAGGCCAAACGCGGCGACGTGATCGAGATCAAGACGCTGATCAGCCATGTCATGGAGACCGGCTTTCGCCACAGCACCAACGGACAGATGATCCCGCGTGACCTCATCACGTCGTTCGCCTGCACGTATGACGGTGAGACGATCTTCGAGACGCAGTTCTTTCCGGCGATCGCCGCCAACCCCTTCGTGACGTTTTATACCGTGGCGACGGCCAGCGGCACGCTGACGTTCCGCTGGATCGGCGACAATGGATTCGAAGTGACGCAAGAGGCGAAGATTGCGGTGGAGTGAAGGACTCTTCGCTCGATCGTCACGGCTGGGCAAAGCCGTCCGAAGAACGGTGACGTTTGCGCTCGTCGCCGTGCTGCAGGGCGATCTGTCTCACGCAGAATCGTCCCCCTCCCAACGCCGCTCCGGCTACGAGTTGATGGGACGCGACACCAAGGCGATGCAGGACGACGATACGTCGAACCCCGCCACGCTCTCGGTGCTCGACGGCGAATCGCTGTGGACGACCAAAGCCGGCACGGCCGGAAAGTCGTGCGCGGATTGCCACGGCGACGCCGAAGCTTCGATGCGCGGCGTCTCCGCGCGCTATCCGGCGCTCGACTCGACAAGAGGCCGCCCGGTCGACATCGAGCAGCGCATCAATCTGTGTCGCACCGAAAAGCAGAATGCGACGCCGCTGCCGTTCGAGAGTCGCGAACTGCTCGCGATCACCGCCTATCTGGGCAAGCAATCGCGCGGCGAGCCGATCGCGGTCGCGG
>JBBWZU010000540.1:0-4518 GCA_039649225.1 Hyphomicrobiales bacterium
CGCACAGATCGGCGACCAGCGCCCAGTCGCCGGCGTCGAGCATGCCGCCGGTCGGCATCGAGGGCGACATCAGCAGCATGGCTCGGGTCTTCGGGCCGACGGCGGCGATCAGTTGGTCGCGCTCCAGCTTCCATTCGCCGGCGGGATGAAAAGAGAACGGCACGAAGCGCGGCACCCCGCCGGCCAGGCGTACGCGATTGATGAGACCCGCATAGGTCGGGTCGGTGACGATGACCTCGTCGCCGACCTCGATGGTGGCGAGGAGGACATTCAGGATGCCGGACAGGCCACCCGCCGAGATGACGCAGTTGCAGCTGCCGGAATAATCGACGCCGGACAGCCGCGACGCGTGCGCGGCGGCGGCATCGCGCAAATGCGCCTGCCCGACGAACGGCAGATAGCTGTTGTCGGCATCGAGGCTTGCGGCCTCACGCGTGCGCGCGATGGCTTCGGCATCGGGCGGGATATCGACATCAAGGTTTTCGAGCCGGAGGAAATCGCCGCCCGCAGCGTCCGCGATTGATCCCATCCGGTCGACGCCTATTCCGGCGATGTGCTGCATCCGAGAGGGGCGGGGCCGGGCCATGGTCAAACTCCATTTTATAGATTATCTATGAAACTATGTCCGAACTCCCGATGCAATCCCTCGACAACGACCGCTCGATTACTGCCCAGATCGCGCGCGCGTTGGCCCACAGGATCGTCACCGGCGTGCTCGCGCCGGGTGTTCCGATCCGTCAGGACCACGTTGCGGAGGAGTTTCGGGCGAGCCACGTGCCGGTGCGGGAGGCATTCCGGAAACTCGAAGCCCAGGGGCTTGTGGTGGGCGAGCCGCGCCGCGGGGTGCGCGTCGCGCCGCTCAATCCGGCCAGCGTGATAGAGGTCACCGAGATCCGCGCGGCGCTGGAGGTGCTCGCGCTGCGGCATGCCTTCCCGAAGATCACCGAGGCCGACCTGTCCGCCGCCGGTGCTGCGCAGTCCGAAGGAGAGGTGAGCTCGGATATTTCCGTGTGGGAGGCGGCAAACCGGCGCTTCCATCGTGCACTGGTCGTGCCGTGCGCAATGCCGCGTCTGATGGCCAACATCGATGATTTGCACCTGGTGAGCGCGCGCTTCCTGTTCGCCACGTGGCAGGAACTGGAGTGGCAATCGCGGTCCGATGACGAGCACCGCGTGATCCTGGCGCGGGTAAGGGCGCGGAATGTGGAGGGCGCCGCGACGGCGCTGGAAAATCACATTCTGGCGGCGGGCCGGGCCTTGTGCGCGAGGCTCGTGCGCTGAACCTGTCAGCCCGCCCTTGCCGGTTGCCACGTCAATCGCCATTGTCCTCCCGACGTGCCGTTGGAGCAGAGCCATGACCCAGACCAGCAACCGATTTTTCGACGAGGTCGCGCGGCTGATGAATGATGCCGCGGGTGTGGCCGGTGGCGTGCGGCGTGAGTTCGACACTCTCTTGAAGACCCAGGCCGAGCGCGTGCTGCGCGAGTTGGATGTGGTGCAGCGCGAGGATTTCGAGGCCGTCAAGGACATGGCGCGGCTCGCGCGCGAGGAGAACGAAGAGCTGCGGGCGCGGATCGCGGCCTTGGAGGCCAAGCTGGCCGGCGGCGCAAGCGTCGGCAGCGGTTAAACCCTTATTTTCATCGGCTTTCTTGTCTTTTCGGCCCTCTGCGGCTATAAGCCCGCTCGTCTGCGGCCCCGACACCCCTGGAGGCACGCCGCGACAAATTCGTCAGCAAAATCAAACCTTAAGGATCCAGCTATGGCGACCGTCAATGAACTGAGCGCGACGGCGCGTCCGAAGGCCGGCAAGGGGGCCGCCCGGGCAGTGCGTCGCGAGGGCCGTGTGCCCGGCGTGATCTACGGCGACAACAAGGAGCCGCTTGCGATCGCGCTCGACTTCAAGGAACTCAAGCTGAAGATCTATGCGGGCCACTTCCTGACCACGGTCTTGAACGTGGACGTGGATGGCACCAAGCATCGCGTCATCCCGCGCGACTTCCAGCTCGATCCCATCATGGACAATCCGATCCATGTGGATTTCCTGCGCCTCGGTGAGGGCGCCAAGGTGCGCGTGCGCGTGCCGATCCATGTGACCAACGCCGAAGGCGCGCCCGGCATCAAGCGCGGCGGCACGGTCAACATCGTGACCCACACCATCTCGGTGCTGGTGCCGGCGGACGAGATCCCGCAGAACTTCGAGGTCGATCTCACCGGCCTCGACATCAACTATTCGCGCCATCTCAGCGACGTGAAGCTGCCGCCGAACGTGAAGGTGCTCGAGCAGGGCGACATCACGCTGGTGACCATCGTGCCGCCGTCCGGTTACGCCGAAGAAATGAAGCAGGCGGCCGAAGCTGCTGCCGCGGCTGCTGCTGCCGCCAAGGCCGCGGCGGATGCTCCGCCGGCGCCGACTGGCGCTCCGGGGGCGACCCCTGCGGCGGCTGCGCCCGAGAAGAAGTAACGGCGCGCATCGCTTATCCCGGCCATGTCACGGCATGGCCGGGATCGCGCGTTTTTCAGCGGGTTCGTTTTTCAGCGGATTTCTTGGCGCATTCTGGCGGACCTGATCCATGCGGCTGTTCGTCGGGCTCGGCAATCCGGGCGCCAAGCACGCGGGCAACCGCCACAACATCGGATTCATGGCGGTCGAGACGATCGCCAAGCGGCACGGCTTTGCGCCGTGGCGGCGGCGCTTCCAGGGCGTCGCGACCGAAGGCGCGATCGGTCGCGAGAAAGTGCTGCTGCTGTTGCCCGGCACCTACATGAACGAGTCCGGCCGCGCGGTCGCCGAGGCGATGCATTTCTACAAGATGCCGCTCGGCAATATCGTGGTGCTGCATGACGAGATCGAGCTGCCGCCCGCCAAGGTGCGGGTGAAGACCGGCGGCGGCATTGCGGGCCACAACGGGCTGCGCTCGATCAGCGCGCATGTCGGCAATGATTATTGCCGCGTGCGCCTCGGCGTCGGTCATCCGGGCGTGAAAGAGTTGGTGCACGCGCATGTGCTCGGCGATTTCGCCAAGAGCGAACGTCCCTGGGTCGAGACGCTGTGCGATGTGATCGCCGATAACGCCGAGTTGCTCGCGCAGGGCAAGGATTCGAGTTTCCAGAACAAGGTGCATCTCGCCATGTCGGCGAAAGGTTTTGGCGACTCCAAGGACTCCGAGGATAAATAGATGGGTTTCAAATGCGGTATCGTCGGACTGCCGAACGTCGGCAAGTCGACGCTGTTCAACGCGCTGACCGAGACGGCGGCCGCGCAGGCCGCGAACTATCCGTTCTGCACCATCGAGCCGAATGTCGGCGAGGTCGCGGTGCCGGACCCGCGCCTCGAGATCCTATGCAAGCTGGCAAAATCCATCGAGATCATCCCGACGCGGCTGACCTTCGTGGATATCGCCGGGCTGGTGAAGGGCGCCTCCAAAGGCGAGGGCCTCGGCAACCAGTTTCTCGGCAATATCCGCCAGGTCGACGCTATCGCGCATGTGGTGCGCTGCTTCGACGATGACGACATCACGCATGTCGGCGGCAAGATCGATCCGGTCGCCGATATCGAGACGATCGAGACCGAGCTGATGCTCGCCGATCTCGACAGCCTGGAGCGGCGCGTCATCTCGCTCGAGAAGCTGGTGCGCGGTAACGACAAGGAGGCCAAGGAGACGCTCGATCTGGTGCAGCGCGCGCTCACGCTGCTGCGCGACGGCAAGCCGGCGCGCCTGGTCGAGCGCAAGCCCGAGGAAGAAAAGCTGTTTCATTCGCTCGGTCTGCTCACTTCGCTCCCCGTTCTCTATGTCTGCAACGTGGAAGAAGTCGCGGCTGCGACCGGCAATGAATATTCGCGCGCCGTGCAGAAGCGTGCCGAGGAGGAGGGCGAGGCCGCGGTGGTGATCTCGGCCAAGATCGAATCCGAGATCGCCGTGCTGCCGCGCGAGGAGCGCGAGATGTTTCTCTCCGAGATCGGCCTGGAGGAGCCCGGTCTCGATCGCATGATCCGCGTCGGCTATGGCCTGCTGCATCTGGTGACGTTCTTTACCGTGGGTCCGAAAGAGACCCGCGCCTGGACCGTGACCAAGGGTACGCGCGCGCCGCAGGCCGCCGGTGTGATCCACACGGATTTCGAGCACGGCTTCATCCGCGCCGAGACCATCGCATATGACGACTATGTCAAAGGCGGCGGCGAGGCCGGTGCGCGCGACATCGGCAAGCTGCGGCTCGAAGGCAAGGACTACGTTGTCGCCGACGGTGACGTGCTGCACTTCCGCTTTGCCACGTAATAATACTGCGTCATGGCCGGACTTGACCATCTACGTCTTGCTGGCGGCCGAGGATCAGGTCGGGTATGGCGTGAAATAGAGCCATTGTTTGCGCGACAATTGACAACGATCGGCAAAAGCTGCATCTACGCGCCCATGAATTCGCACCTCGCCCGCCGCATCTCCGCTCGTGCGCGCCGCCTTTCGGCGGAGGCGTGGGGTTTGCGGATGCGTTGAGCTGATCTGCAGATTGATCCCCAAGCCC